>NZ_QJSX01000007.1:16943-232932 GCF_003217515.1 Deinococcus yavapaiensis KR-236
CATGAGCAAGCAAGAGCAACTTCAAGCCGTGATCGACCAACTGCGCGTCGCCCTGCCCGACCTCAAAGGCGCCATGATCGCCTCCACCGACGGCCTGCCCATCGCGACCGCCTTGTCGCGCGGCTCGGACCCCAACCGCATCGCGGCGATGAGCGCCACGGCGTTGGGGTTGGGCAAGCGCATCAGTGACACGGTGGGCGTCGGGGAGTTCAGCGAGACGAGCGTGTCCGGCAAGGACGGGCAGATCTACTTGTACTCGGTGGGCAGCAAGGCGGTGCTGGCGTTGGTCGCGCCGCTCGGGGCGAACGTCGGCCTCATCCACCTCGAAGCGCGCGACTCCGCCCGCTCCATCAGCGACATCCTCTGACAGCGTCTGGAACGTTCCGTGCGCCTTCTGCAAGCGCTGCTCGGCACGTGGGCGAGCATCACGCCGCGCCCGCCGCTTCCCCGATCTCCCGAACGTCTCGACTTCGACCGCCCGTCGCCCGTCACCCCTCCCCCCCTCTCACCGCTCGTTTCAAGGAGTGAACCTGATATGACTGCCACGACTGCCCGCCCCCTTCGCCTCGACCTGGGCGATTTCAGCTCCATCGTCTGCTTCAAAGCCGTCATCACCGGCGTCGAGGACACTCTCGGCGAAGACGGCGCCGCCGTGGTGTTCATTCGCGCGGGTAAAGTGCGTGGACGAGCCTTGGCGACCTCGCTGAACCTCGCGAACACGAACGTGCCCGTCGAGCAACTCGCGCCCTTGCTCGATCAAGCGATCGGACAGTCCGGCACGCGCTTGTGCGCCGTGACGAAGTCGTACCAGTCGGGCGAGGACATCGTGATCGAAACGCAAGAGACGGTGTGCAGCGCGGGCGAACCCGACGGAAGCGAGCGCAAGTGCACCTTCACGCTCGGCGCGGTATGGGGCGCGCTCGAAGCCGTCACGGGCGGCATGTTCCTCGGGGAGCACACCGAGAGCGTGCTGCGCGGTGGCACCAGCGACAAGTTCGTCTTCTCGCCCCTTTGAAGGACGAAGTCGTGAGCGCTTTCGTCGACCCTTCAATTCAACGTGGTCACACCGTCGTACGGAAGCTCTCCACGCTGCGCACGCAGCCCGTCCAACTCCTCCTTCAACGCTTGCACGCTGTCGTACAACGTCGTCGTGGTGTCGCGCGTCCAGTCCAGCAGCGTCTCCAGCACCGTCGATTCCACGCCCGACGAGGCGTCGAGCAGCGAGTGCAGCCGGTCCATCAGCGCGTGCGTTTGCTGCAAACGCTCCAAGACCTCGGACGTCTTGCGCTCGAACTCCGGCGCGTGCGACCGCCAACCCGCGTACGCCGGGTCCGCCTGCAACGCTCGCACCAGCGCGACGTACCGGTGAGACAACGCTTCCTGCTGACGACACGCCATCCGCAGCTCCTCGGGTAAGACAGACACGTCTCAGCTTACACACCCGCTTCCGACGCGTCGAGCGACTACTCGACGCGAACAGCGAACCCCCTTTGGCTTCAGGGACTTCCCGAGGGAAGTCGAGAAAGGAACGACCATGAGCAAGCAAGAGCAACTTCAAGCCGTGATCGACCAACTGCGCGTCGCCCTGCCCGACCTCAAAGGCGCCATGATCGCCTCCACCGACGGCCTGCCCATCGCGACCGCCTTGTCGCGCGGCTCGGACCCCAACCGCATCGCGGCGATGAGCGCCACGGCGTTGGGGTTGGGCAAGCGCATCAGTGACACGGTGGGCGTCGGGGAGTTCAGCGAGACGAGCGTGTCCGGCAAGGACGGGCAGATCTACTTGTACTCGGTGGGCAGCAAGGCGGTGCTGGCGTTGGTCGCGCCGCTCGGGGCGAACGTCGGCCTCATCCACCTCGAAGCGCGCGACTCCGCCCGCTCCATCAGCGACATCCTCTGAGCGTTTCCGCGTTCACACTGCCTTTTTGGAGGTTCTTACCATGACCGCGACCGTTTCGACGTTGCGCCCCACCCTGGGCGATTTCAGCTCCATCGTCTGCTTCAAAGCCGTCATCACCGGCGTCGAGGACACCCTCGGCGACGACGGGGCCGCCGCCGTGTTCATTCGGGCGGGTCGCGTTCGCGGCCATCAACTCGCCAAGAGCTTGGGCTTGTCCAACGCCGAACTGCCGATCGAGCAAGTGGCGTCGGTACTCAACGAAGCGATCGGCAAAAGCGGGACGCGGCTGTGCGCGGTCACGAAGGCGTACCGTGACGGCGAAGCGATCGTGGTGGAAACGCAGGACACCTTGTGCAGCGCGGGCGAACCGGTGGGCGGCGAGCGGAAGTGCACGTTCACGCTGGGAGCAGTGTGGGGCGCGCTGGAGGAAGTGTCGGGGACGATGCTCCGGGGTGTGCACACCGAGAGCGTGCTGCGCGGCGGAAGCTGCGACAAGTTCGTCTTCACGCCCTTCTGAAGTCGAAGGGTGCTGAGGTGGGGCGGCACGAGGACGACACTTCGCGTCAAGAGCGACGACCGGTCGCATTTCGAGGACTCCATGACTCGTCAAGAACAACTGCAAGCGGTGATTCACGAACTGCGGCTGGCGTTGCCCGACCTGCAACGCGCGCTCGTCCAGTCCACGCACGCCTTGCCCGGCGCCCTTCTCGGAGCGGCCACCGAAACAATCGATCGACGCGGAGACCGTGACGTGACGCGTTCAAGTGACGGCGACACGACGACGTGAAGCCGCGGTGCCGAGCCTGAACTCATCTCCTCGTGGGTGCGTGGTGCCGCCCGAGCGCGGCCTCGAAGGATTGTTGTCCCTTCGAGGCCGCGCTCGTCGTGGCTTCCTCGCTTCGCCGCGGGTGCGAACGCCAAACGCCGACGCCGCCCAGGACACACGGTCCTGCTTCGAGGCGACGTGCGTCCCCGAGGAAAGGTCGGCGAGATAGGTCCGGCTCGGCGGCCGCTTCAAACATATGCACATGATGAAGACTTTTCTCAGATTTCCTTTAGAATAGGCGGATCGAGAGGAGCGCGCGATGCCGACAGGGCTCAAAGAACAGTCACACCAGCGTGAACTGAGCTTGTACCACATCCTCGACGCGCTTCCGGAAGAAGCCTTCGACCGTATCGCGCGACTCGCCGCGCAGCACTACCGCACGCCCATCGCCCTGATTTCCCTCGGCGACCGAGATCGGCGGAAGCTCACCGCCTGCCTTGGCCTCGACGCGCATCAAGCCGACCGCTTCCTCGGCGCCCGAAGCTTCGACGGCGCGGACCTCCTCGTCGTTCCCGACGCGGCACGCGACGCACGGTTTGCCGCCGATGACCTCACGGTCGGCGATGCCCACGTTCGCTTCTACGCGGCCGCGCCCGTCACCACCCTCCAAGGTGACGTCCTCGGCATGCTGTGCATCGCCGACACCGAACCTCGCCCGTTCGGCGAAGACGAGGCCGCCTTCCTGCGTGAACTCGCCGTGATCGCGGCCCAAGCGCTCGAACTGCACGCCTCCACGACTTGGCGCATGTACGAACGCGCCATGCTCGAAAGCGTCACAGACGCCATCGTCGGCGTCGACGCCGCCTTCGACGTCTCGTACCTCAACGAGGCCGCCTGTCGCTTGTACGACGTCACGCCAGGCCACGTGGGACGTCCCCTGGCCGAGCTCTTTCGCGCGGCCTTCCCCTGCGACGACGACGAGCGAACGTACCGCGAAGCGATCCGCGAGCGGCGCGCTTGGTCGGGAGAGGTGCATCACCACCTGCCGTCCGGACGGACCCTGCTCGTCAGCCTCCTTTTGAACCCGCTCGTCGACGCGACCGGAGAACGCGTCGGCATCCTCGCGTTCATTCGGGACATCACGAGACAACGCGCCGAAGAAGAGCGCCTGAAGCTCCTCGAGAGCGTCACGGTGAACGCCAACGACGCGGTGCTCATCACGCCCGCGCGTCCCATCGACGCGCCGAACGGCCCTGAAATCATCTACGCCAACGACGCTTTTTGCCGCATGACCGGCTATACCCTCGAAGAAGTCATCGGCCGAACGCCGCGCTTTCTGCAAGGCCCCAAAACCGACCGTGAGCAACTCGGCAAGATCCGGCACGCCCTGGAAACTTGGACGACCGTCACGGTGGAACTCGTCAATTACCGCAAGGACGGCAGCGAATTCGTCGTGGAGTTCAGCGTCGTGCCCGCCGGAAACAAAGACGGATGGTACACCCACTGGATCAGCATTCAACGCGACGTCACCGAGCGACGCCGCCAAGAAGAACGCTTGCGCCTACTCGAATCCGTGGTGGTGCACGCCAGTGACGCGATCATCATCAGCGAGGCCGAACCCGTCGACGCCCCCGGGCCGCGCGTGCTCTACGTCAACGACGCGTACACGCGCATGACCGGGTACGAACCGCACGAGATCATCGGACAAAGTCCGCGCATCATGCAAGGCGAGGGAACCGACCGCGCGACGCTCGACCGCATTCGCGCCAACTTGAAAGCGTGGCGACCCGTCAACGAGACGGTGCTGAACTACACGAAGGAAGGCCGTCCGTTCTGGGTGAGCCTCGCCATCACGCCCGTCGCGAACGAGGCAGGGTGGTACACGCATTGGGTGAGCGTGCAGCGTGACGTCACGAAGGAAAAACGGCAGTTGGAGTTGGAGCGTGACCGCCGAGCGGTCCTCGAACTCGTCACGGCCGGTGCGCCCTTGCCGCAAGTCCTCACGGCGACCCTCCAACTCCTCGAGCACCAACTCGAGGGCATGACCGCGTCCATCTTGCTGCGGCAAGACGACCACTTGTACGAGGGCGTGCGGTCCGCCTTGCCGCTCGAGTACCGAGAAGCCGTGAACGGCTTTCTCATCGGCCCGGGCATGGGCACGTGCGGCGGCGCCGCGTTCGAGCGCCGCACGATCGTCACGGCGGACATCTTGACGGACGAACGCTGGATTCGCCACCGCCACCTCGCCTTGCGTCACGGCTTGCGCGCGTGCTGGAGCACGCCCATTCTCAGCAAGAACCACACCGTCCTCGGCACGTTCGGCGTGTACGCGTACGAACCTCGCGCTCCGACCGCCGACGAGCTCGCGCTTCTCGAGGACAAAGCGCGGTTGGTCGCCGTGATCTTGGAACGCTATCAAGCGCTCGACGACATGCAGCGCCTCGCGCTCTACGATCCGCTGACGGGACTCGCCAACCGAACGTTGTTCCACGAGCAGCTTCGCAACGCCTTGGCGTTGCGCGATCCGGCCGTGTTCGTCGGGGTGGGTCTGCTGGACGTGGACCGCTTCAAGCTCGTCAACGACACGCTCGGGCACGGGGCGGGCGACGAGTTGCTGTGCATGATCGCGCGGCGCCTCGCCCACAACTTGTCGAGACGCGCGAGCATCGCCCGCATGGGCGGTGACGAGTTCACCTTGCTGCTCGAGCACGTCACGAGCGAAGGCGAGCTCGAACAACTCGCGCAACGCGCGCTCGACGTCTTTCGCGCGCCCTTCCTCGTCTCGGGCCAGGAGTTGTTCGTGCAAGGCAGCCTCGGCTTCGCGCTGCATCCCAAAGACGCGAGCGAACCGCAAGACCTGCTGCGCTTGGCGGACGTAGCGATGTACCACGCCAAGCGCAAGCATCTCGGGTGGGCGCTGTACACGCCCGACATCAAGACGCCCAACACGCGCGCCATCCAATTGGAAGCGGCGCTCAACCGCGCGCTGGAACGCCACGAGTTGACGCTGCACTACCAACCGCTCGTGCACGCCCACGAGGAGGACCCGTGCGCCGTCGAAGCGTTGCTGCGCTGGAACAGCCCCGAGTTCGGCAACGTCAGCCCGGCCGAGTTCATCCCGATCGCCGAGGACAGCGGCCTGATCGTCCCCATCGGGGAGTGGGTGCTGCGGCAAGCTTGCCGAGACGGCGCCGAACTGCGTCGGCACTGGCCGGACTTGAAGATCGCCGTGAACTTGAGCTTCAAGCAGTTCAGTCACGCGAATCTCGTGTCCGTCACGCATGAAATCCTGCAAGGCACGACCTTGCCTCCCGACGCGTTGACGCTCGAGATCACGGAAAGCGTCGTGATGGAGTACGACGAGGTGATGCCGAAGATCGAAGCGCTGCGGGCCTTGGGCGTCAGTTTGGCCATCGACGACTTCGGCGTGGGGTACAGCAGCTTGAGCTACCTCAAGCGCCTGCCCGTGCAAGCCGTGAAACTCGACCGGAGCTTCATCGTGAACGCGCACGTCGATCCCGAAGGCGTGGACGCTCACTTGGTCCGAGCCATGGCCTTGCTGGCGCGCGGGATGAAGATCGGGCTGGTCGCCGAAGGCGTCGAAACGCGAGCGCAAGCGGCGTTTCTTCGTGCGGCGGGCGTGCAATCGCTGCAAGGCTGGCTGTACAGCCGCGCCGTTGCGTTCGAGGACTTGCTCGACGTGTTGACGCGCTTGCGGCCTCGCGCGACCCTTGGGCCCGACCTTCGAGCTTGACGAGCGCAAGGGCCACGGAGAGCTCCTCGCGTCCAGCCCGTGAAAAGAGAAAAGCGGCGTTTCCGCCGCTGATAAAACAAGTTGATAAAACAAGTATAGCGTCTTATGCACGCCGAGCCAAGACGTATTCGGAGCGCCGCCTCGACGTCACGAGAGCAAAAGGACTCTCGCGGTTCACTTCGAGCCGGGGACGTCCTCGCCGACGGCTTCACGTTGACGCTCAGTACGCACCGGCGATCGCCTTGACGAGTTCATCTTGAAAGGCGCGCAACTCCGAGCCGAACCCGCCGTAGCCGTCCATCAGCAAGCTGAACGCCAACACCCGCCCCGACTTCGCCACGACGTACCCTGACAGCGCCGACGCCCCGACGATCGTTCCGGTCTTGGCGCGCACGTCCAATCCCGCGTTCACGAACCGTGTCGCGAGCGTTCCCCCGTTCGCTGCCGCTTGCGAAGTCGCCGTGCCCGTCCCGCCCACCGCGAGGGCTTCCACGAAGGGATTGCGGTGCGTCTTGAACGCCTCGAGCGGCGTCAAAGTCTCGCCCGGAGCGAGCAACGGCGTGCGGTAGGCGAAGCGAAGCAACTGCACCACCGCGTTGGGCGTGAGGCGATCGTTGCGCGACAAGCCCGAGCCGTCCACCAGAGAAATGCCCGCGCGGTCCACCCCGGCTCGGTCGAGGAAGGCGGCCACGGACGCCCGTGCCTGCGCGGGCGTCACCGAAGCCCCCTTCTCGCTGACGCCCGTCAACGCGAGGAGGTGCTCGGCGGCGGCGTTGTCACTTGGCTTGAGCGTTCGCGCGAGCACCTCCGAGAGGGGCGCGCTTCGCACGGACGCGATCACCGTGTCGTCCGGGGCGGCCTGTCCTTGCCGCGCCGCGCTCGTCACGCGGACGCCCGCGTCCTCCAGCGCCGCGCGCAGCGCCTCCCCGACGGCCGAGGCGTACCGCTGAGGTGCCGACGGGGTGAACGGCTCCGCGCCACTGGACGGCCGGAGGTCGCCGACCCGCACGGCGCTCACGAGTTCCCCGTTGTCGGGCAGCAGCCACGGACGAGCGAGCAGGGAATCGTCGATGACGAGATCGCCGACTTCGAGAACGCCGGCGTCCGCGACTTGCCGCGCAAGGCTCGCGAGAGAGTTCGGGCCGCTCGACGTGAAGGTCGGATCGCCCGAACCGACGAGCGTGAGGCGCGTGACGCCCGTGTCCGCACCGCGCGCGAGCAGACGCGTTTCCAGCTGGACCCGAGGGCCGAGGGCGTACAGGAGGGCGGCGGCGGTGGCGAGCTTGGTGTTCGAGGCGGGCTGGAAGGACTCGTTGGCGCGCACGTCGATGAGGCGCTCGTCCGTCGAGAGGTCTTGAACGAGCACGCCGACGTGAACGGCCCTGACTTTCTGGCCGGGCGAGGGAAGGGGTCCGCGCGCGAGGATGGCTTGAACGGCCGCCGGGGGCGAAGCGGCCGTGGCAGTGGCGAGCAGGGCGAGCGCGAGGATCAGGATTCGTGAATGCATCGGGGCTCCATGAAAGGCGAGGGGAAGCGGCGCGCGGCCTCGAGTTGGCGTCGCGAAGTCGCGTGGACGCCGCCCGTGCGAAGTCGGTTCGTGAGGAGACGCGCTCAGGACGTCATGATCTGCGCGTTCAACGCGGGATTGCCGTGCCCTCGGTAGAAGGTGCGCGCACCTTCGACGTTCACCACCGCTCCCAAGGCTTCCGCCACGGCCAACCCGAACTCGACGAAGGCGTGGCCTTGCGCCGTGATGACGTTTTCGGAGCGCACGACGTCCCGAAATTCGAAGGTTCCCTCCGGAAAGACACCCAGAACGGCACGTTGCTCGGCCGTGAAGGTGACGGTGTAGGGTACGCCGTCCAAGACGCCCGCTTGCCCCAAGGCGAAGGGGCCGCCGCACACCGCTCCCAACAACGCGCCCCTAGCGTGCGCGCCGCGAAGCAAGGCGCTGAGGGCGGGTTGATCGGCCAACACGGCCATGTCGGCCGCCCCGGGAACGAGGATGGCGGCGAACTCTTCGGATCGCACGTCGTCCAGCGAGCGCTCGGGTTGCACGAGCAGGCCGCCTTCTCCGCGAACGGGTTCGCGCGAAAGGCCGACGTTGACGACTTGATAGCGACGGTTGAGGAGCGTCAAGGCGACCGTCACCTCGAACTCCGAGAACCCAGGGTAGACGAGGACGGCCACGAGCGGTCGTGAAGAGGATTCGGCAGAGTGAGGAGGCACGTCGGTCAGGGTAGAGGGGCCGACGTGCGGTGTCCAGAGGCTGCCACCGACGACTCGTCGGTGACGCGGGCTTCTCGGCGGAGTAAGTTGGAAGGGTGTCGGCGTTGCCTCGCGATGAGCTCGAAGTCACGTCCCGTGGTGCGGCGAAGCTCGTGTTGGACGCGGTGACGCGGGCGAGTCTGGAGCCGTTCATGGGCGTCGAGCGAAGTGCGCAAGCGGCGGCGCGTGAAGCGGGCGTGCCGTTGAGCACGATGACGTCGCGCATTCGCGTGTTTTCACGTCACGGCCTGCTCGCTCGAACGGGAGAGCAAGCGCGGCGCGGGCGACCGATGCCGCTGTACCGCGCGCCTCGCTCGCTGTACGTGCCGTTTCACGTGACGCCGCTCGTGTCCGACCAGTTGCTGTCGAGCGCGTCGTTCGAGTTCATGCAGCGGCGGTTGATGCAGAGCGTCGGAGCCGCGTGGGTGGAGGCGGCCGAGGCGCGCGGCTGGACGTTGGGATTGCACGTGTTTCGTGACGCGAGCGGCTTCGTGGCTCAAAACGTCAGTCCGCGCCCGGCACCGGGAGAAGACCCGAACGTGTTCTTCGAGGACTTGTTGTCGGCCGAGCAACCCGCCGTTTGGGACACGTGGGGCATCTTCGCGTTGCATCACGAGGCGGCGAAGGCCTTTCAGCGGGAATTGCTGGCGCTCAAGATGCGGTACGCGGCGTTGATCGATCCGTCGGCTTCGCGCTCCTACATCGTGCGGCTCGCGATCGCGCCGCTCGTCGAAGAAGAGTAGCGTCTCAACGACGAGCGGCCGGTGGTGCTCGTCGTTGAGACGCTCGCACCTTGAGGCATGACGATTTCGTTGCTGCGAGGTGACTTCGCGCTCGTCTGGTGGAGCGGGCTGATCAGCATGACGGGTTCGTGGATGCTGTCGGCGGCCCTGCCGGCCTTCGTGTACTTGACGACCCGCTCGGTGCTCGCCGCGAGCTTGATGTTCGTCGCGTCGCTGCTGCCTCGCGTGCTGCTGGGCGGCTGGGCGGGTTCGCTGGCCGATCGGTACGATCGACGCGTGCTGCTCGCCGCCTTGAACGCCTTGGCCGCGCTCAGCTTGCTGCCGTTGCTGGCCCTCGACGCGCGCTCCTTGTGGTTGGTGTACGTCGTGGAGGTGCTCGAAACCCTCGTGCTGCTTCCGCTCGGTCCGGCCGAGAATAGCTTGCTGCCAGCCCTCGTCTCGAATGACACGTTGCCTCGAGCCAACGCGTTGAACGCGCTGAACAACAACCTCGCGCGCCTCGTCGGCCCGGCTCTCGGCGGCGTGATGTTGACGTGGGGCGGCTTGGACTTGGTGGTGCTGGTAGACGTCGCGAGCTACGTCTTGGCGGCGCTGCTGATTTGGCGGGTGCGGTACCGAGGCGCGAAGTCCATGACTTCGGAGGAGCCCGTGAAGCGCGCGTGGCGGTCGGGGCTGGCGGTGGTGTGGCGCTCGTCGGCTTTGCGGTTGCTGACGCTGGCCATGGCGGTCGGAGCGATCGGGGAGGGCGTGTTCGGCGTGCTGCTCGCACCGTTCGTGACGAGCGTGCTCGGCGGAGACGCCCGAGCGTACGGCCTCGTGATCAGCGCGCAAGCGATCGGGGGTTTGGTGGGAGGGGTGGTGGCCGCTCGGTACGCGCATCGCTGGGAAGCGGCGCGGTTGCTGACGTGGGGCTCGGTCGGGTTGGGGTTGGTGGATCTCGCGATGTTCGTGTACCCCCTGTGGTTGCCGATCGTGCCGCCCGCCGTGGCGTTGATGGTCCTTGCGGGGATTCCGGCGAGCTTCTCGGGCGCGGCGTGGGCGACGTTGATGCAGCGGCACGCTTCCGACGCCGTGCGCGGACGCGCCTTCGGCGTGGCCGGGCAGTTGTCCGCCGTGGGGGTGTTCGCGGGCGTGGGAATCGCGAACTTGGCTCGCGAGGCGGCATGGATCGTTCCCGTCATTTCGACGCACGCGGCGACGTTGCTGCTCGGCGGAATCCTGCTCGGCGCACTGGGACGGCGAGCAGGCTTGTGGAGCAGGGGAGAAGTCGACCTCGACGGCCGCGGCGCGGCGCCTGCTCGTTCGCAGAGCGAGGGGTGAGCTGGCCGCGACACGAGGAGTGCGTCGTCACCGCCGAGTGGACGCGCGTCCGCCCGAACCTGCATCGATCTTCTCTAAAGGCGACCTCCACGTCGGCGCGCGACGTTCGCGTTTCCTGACGACCCTCGGCGGTGGTAGCCTGACGAGGCACGACCTTGTCAGGAGCCTTCGCCTGTGACCGACCCGAATAATCCGACTGCGCTCCTCGACGCCATCCAAGACGTCTTGTACGCCGTCGACCAGGAATTTCGATTCACCTTTATCAACGCCGCCGCTCAACGCACGCTGAACCTCACGCCCGACGCGCTCGGCCGCACTTTGTCCGAAGTGCTGCCGCAAGCCGCGACGGGACAAGGCTACCCGTTGTTGCTGCGCGCCATTCAAGAGCAGCGGCCCACGCACTTCGAGGTGTACTCCCCGGTGCGGCGACGCTGGATTCGCGTGGACGCCTACCCTTGGAACGGCGGTTTGATCGTGTATCAGCACGATATTCACGAGCGGCACCAGGCAGAAGAGCACGCGCGCGCCCTCACCACGGTCAGCATGCACTTGCAGCACGCGGTCACGCCGCGCGAGGTCGCGTCGCTGCTGGTGCAGGTCGTGCCCGCCGCCTTGGGCGCCGAAGTCGTGGTGGTCGCGTTGCTCGACGAGGACGGCGAACAAATGCGGAGCGTGGCTGCCACGGGCTTGGACGAGGGCCAGCAGCGACGCTGGAGCGAGTTTCCCCTCACGGCCCCCGTGCCGATCGCCGTGACCGCGCGCGAAGGCCGCGCGGTGTTCGTCCCGACGCGCGAGGACGCTCGGCGCGATTATCCGGCGCTGCTGAACGCCATTCATCCGCACGAAGCGTGGGCCGCCTTGCCGCTTCGGGTGGAGGACCGCACGTTCGGCGGACTGGGCCTCAGCTTCCCGACTCCGCGCTTGTTCGACGAGGCCGAGCGCGCCTTTTTGCACGCCGTGGCCGCGCAGGCCGCGCAGGCGTTGGAGCGTGTGCGGCTGCTGGAGGCCGAGAGCCGCGCGCGCGAATACGGCGCGTTTCTCACCCGCGCCAGCGGCGAGCTCGCCGCGTCCCTCGATTTGCCGACCACCTTGAAGAACCTCACGCGCCTCGCCGTGCCCGACCTCGCCGATTGGTGCGCGGTGTACGTTCCGGACGGGGAGGAACTTCGGGTGCTGGCCATGGCGCATCAAGATCCCGCGAAAGTCGAGTTGTTGCGCGACACCATCACGGCCGTGCCCCTCCGCCTGGACGCGTCGGGCGGCGCTCCGCAGGTGTTGCGTACGGGCGAGCCGTTCTTCGTTCCGGTCGTGACGACCGCGATGATCGACGCGCTGGGCCGAGACCCGCAGCACACCCGGCAGTTGCACACGCTGGGCTTGCGGTCTTACATGGGCGTGCCGATGGTCGCGCACGGTCACACGTTGGGCGTGCTGGCGTTCGCCTTGGCAGAGACCGAGCGTCACTACGACGCGGAGGACCTCAAGTTCGCCTTGGAACTCGCGCGAAGAGCGGGCGTCGCGCTGGATCACGCGCGGTTGTACGGCGAGGCGCAAGCTTGGGCGGCGACGCTGGAGCGTACCGTGGCCGACCGCACCGCCGAACTCGCCGCCCGTACCCGCGCGCTGGAGGCGTTCGGCGTGCTCAGCCGAGACCTCGCGACCGAAACCGACCGCGTGAAGCTCGTGACGCGCGCCCAAGAAATCCTCCTCTCGTTGCTGCCGCACGCCGTCGCCGCGTACTTCGAGCAGCAGGCGGGACGCTGGAAGCTGCGCTGCCTCACCGGAGAACTTCCCGACGAGGCCTTCAAGGCCGCGCTGGAAGTTGGGCTGGAGCGGGGCCAGGCCCCTTCGTTCGACACGCCGTTCGATACCAACACCCCGCTGTATCTCAATGCCTTCAATCCGCAGCCTCGCCACGTTCGGCCCGAGTCCGTGGCGCAGTTGAAGTCCGTCGCGTCCCTGCCCGTCGGGGCGGGCGAGCATTTGTACGGCGTGCTGGTCATTGCGCTGTACGAACAGCACGGCTGGACTGCCGTGGACCGCGTGGTGCTCGAGACCGCTCTGAGCAAGCTGCGCTTGGCGCTCGAACGCGCCGAGGCCGTGGAGGACTTGGCGCGCCGCACGCGTGAACTCGAGGAAGTGAACGCGGAACTCGACGCGTTCACGGCGACGGTGTCGCACGATCTGCGCGCGCCGTTGCGTCACCTTCAGTCGTTCAGCTTGCTGCTGCGCCGCGCGCTCGGCGACGAGGTGCCCGAGCGCGCACTTCGGCCTCTCGGCATGATCGAGTCGTCCTCGGCGCGTCTCAGCGTGCTCGTGGAGGCGTTGCTGTCGTTCGCGCGCATGTCCCGGCAGGCGTTGCGGATGCAGGACGTGGACTTGAACGACTTGGTTCGCTTGGCCGTAGAGGACTTGCACTTGGACGTGACGGGACAGAAGGTGGAGTGGCGCATCGCGCCGCTTCCGGTCGTGCGCGGAGACGCGGTGTTGTTGCGCCAGGTGCTGGTGAACTTGCTGGGCAACGCCGTGAAGTACAGCGCGGGACGCGAGCAACCCATCGTGACGGTCGACGCGCGTGAAACGCCGAGTGAGGAATCGGGCGAGGTGGTGCTGCGCGTCCAGGACAACGGCGTGGGGTACGACCCGAAGTTGGGGGACAAATTGTTCGGGATGTTCGCTCGATTGCACCGTGTGGACGAGTACGAGGGAAGCGGCATCGGCCTGGCGACGGTACGCCGAGTCGTGCAACGGCACGGTGGGCGCGTCTGGGCGCAAAGCACGCCGGGAGAGGGCGCGACCTTCTACGTCGCGTTGCCGAGGTGAGCGCCACCGACGTCGACTCGCCGAACGGCGCGGCGAACGAAGTCTCCGTGCTTCAGAGGTTTGGCCAGCCGAAGCGCACTTCGCGCAGTTCGCCTTCGGGGATGCGTTCTCGCTTCTCGCCGTCCTCCACGCCGCCCATGCGTCGGTAGAAGCCGCGCGTGGGATTGGCGTCCAAGACCCACAACGCCATCGACGCCGCGCCCCGGCTTCTCAAGGTTTCGACGAGCGCTTCGAACAAGGCCGCGCCGACACCTCGACCTTGCGCCTCGCGAAGCAGGTACAGGGCGTACAGTTCCGCGTCGTACCGCGGATGGTCTCGGGGCGGTCCGCCGTTCACGAAACCCACCACGCGACCGTTCGCTTCGGCGGCCAACGCCACTTGCGTGGCGTCGCCGATGAGATGCGACCAGCCGCGCGTTCGGCGTTCGCGCATCTCGTCGCTCGTCATGCGGTCGAGAAAGGCGCTCGGGACGAGGCCGTCGTACGTTTCGAGCCAAGACGTCACGTGCACGCGCGCCAAGCTCGGCGCGTCGGCGAGGCGGGCGGGTCGAATCGAGAAGGACACGCCGACACCGTACCAAAGGAAAACGATTCGAGGCGGGCGCCGGGAACGTGGCGAGGACGCGCCGTCGCGCGATCACCCGCTATTCTTTGAGACATGTCGTCCGAGCGCGCCACTCTCCGGACCACGTTGTTCAGTGACGAGTTGCAGACGGTCAGCGTCGCGCTCGCCGCTCCCAGCGCCGAAGAGCAAATTTCCGAAATCGTGCTGCACCCGGCCATCGAGCACCTCGGGGCCATCGCGGGCGGCGTGCTGCTCGTGAGCGCGGCGGGAGACCGCTTGGACCTCGTCGCGCGGCAAGGTTACGAAGACGGAGCGCAGACCATTTGGCAAGACGGTCCCATCGACGCGCGTACGCCTGCCACGGACGCGTTGCGTACGCGCGAAGCCTTGTTCTTCGAGCACGTCGACGCTCTCAAGGCGGCGTACCCGGATCTCGAACGGCAAACGGGCGCGGTGAGTCCCGTGGCGAGCGCCGTGCTGCCGTTCGTCTTCGACGGGCACACGCTCGGCGTGCTCGTCCTCGACTTTCACGAACCGCACGCGTTCACGCCCGCCGAGAAGCAGTTTCTGCGCACACTCGCCGCGCAGAGCGCCGTCGCGCTCGAGCGCGCTTCGCTGCACGCGCGACTGCTCGGCGAGCAGCAGCAGAAAGTCGAGATTCTCGAGAGCATCAGCGACGCCTTCTACGCGGTGGACTTCGATTGGCGCTTCACGTACATCAACCGCCGCACCGAGTACATCTGGGGTCGCAAACGCGAGGAACTGCTCGGCAAGGTGTACTGGAACGAGTTTCCGCAAGCGGTCGGAAGCGAGCCGTACCACGCGCACTTCGAAGCGATGCGCGAGCGCCGCGTCGTACGCCTCGAAGCGATGTCGCCGATCGTCGGCATGTGGGTGGACATCACCATCTACCCGACGCAGGGCGGCGTGTCGGTGTACTTCAAGGACATCAGCGAACGCAAGCGCATCGAAGCGCGCCTGTACGAACTCAACCGCGTGCTCGAGCGGCGCGTCGAAGAACGGACGCGCGATCTGCAAGACCTCAACGCGGAGTTGCGCGCGTACGCCATGGGCATCTCGCGCGACTTGGCCGAACCCATGCGGCGCGTACACGGCTTCGTGGGGTTGCTGGAGCGGCGCTTGGCCGACCAAGTGGACGACCGAGTGCAAGCCTTGTTCGCGCAGGTGCGCGACGAGGCCCGACGCGTGGAAGGACGCATGGACGAACTGCGGCAACTCGCGCTCCTGGAACGGCGGGAGTTGCGCGAAGAGCTCATCGCGCTCGATCAACTCGTCGTGCAGGTGCGCAGCGACCTCGAGAGCCTGCTGAAAGGCCGCAAGGTGAAGTGGCTGTTGGGAACGCTGCCGACCGTGATGGGCGACGCGTTGCTGTTACGGCAGGTGCTCGCGGAGTTGCTGGCGTTCGCGCTGGACGCCACGCGCGAAGTCGAGACGGCGCTGATCGAAGTGGACGGCGAGACGCGGGGCGGGCAAGTCGTGGCGTGGGTGCGGCACAACGGCGCGGCGCTCTCGGCTCAGGAGGCGCAGCAGTTGTTCGAGGTGTTCGGCACTCCTCAAGCCGAGAGTTCGGGCACGGTCCGCATCGGATTGGCGAACGCGCGGCGCATCGTCTCGCGGCACGGCGGGCAGTTGTGGGCGCAGAGCGCGTCGGACGGCGCGGGCGGCGTGTTGTTCTTGGCCTTGCCCGACAAGATCGGAGCGCCGGCGACCGATTCGTGACGCTCGGCGCTCCACGGCGCGGCTCCGGTCAGTGCTCTTTTCAAGGTGTGAGGACGCGTCGAAGGCGACTCAGGCTGGCTCGCCAGTTGTTCTCCAAGGCGCGCACGGCCTCGCTCGTATCGCCCGAGCGCAACGCGTCGAGGATGCGCGCGTGCTCGTCGAGCGACGCTTCGCCCGAGGAGGTCGCGTTGAAGTACGCCAGTTCGACGCGGCGAAGCTTGCGTTTGAGGCTTTCGAGCGTTCCTTGAAGCTCGCGGTTGCCCGACCGCGCGATCCAGACGTCATGAAAGGCCGTGTCGGTCTCGACGGCTTCACGGGCGTCGTGGTCGCGCAGGGCGACTTGAAGCCGCGCGTCGAGGGCACGCAGGCGCTCCAAGTCGGGCGCCGTGAGGGCAGGCGCGGCGAGACGAAGTGCGAGCACCTCCAAGGCTTCCACGACGAGGTACAACTCGGCCGCCTGCTCGACGCGCAGCGGAGCCACGCGCGTCCAGCGGTTCAAGGCGGTCTCGACGAAGCCCTCGTCTTCGAGGCGGCGCAGCGCTTCGCGCACCGGCGTGCGGCTGACTCCGAGTCGCTCGGCGATCTCCTGGTCGCGCAGAGGCTCTTCGGGCGCGAGCGTGCCGTCGATGATCCAAGTGCTGAGCTGCGTGTAGACGTCCTCACGGGCGAGAGAACGGGCGCGTTTCGAAGCGGTGGGCGGAATCGGCATCCTGGACTTCGATTCTACCTCGCGAGATGTGACATGTAATATACTACCGTGCTTGAGACTTCGAGTGACTTGCTGGCCGCCCTCGTCCGCATCGACTCCACCAATCCCGCCCTCGTTCCCGGCGCGCCCGGCGAACGCCGAATCGCTCGGTTCGTCGCCGAGTGGCTCGCGGCCCACGACATCGAAGCCGAACTCGACGAATCCACCGAGGGACGTCCCAGCGTCATCGCCACCGTCAAAGGCACGGGCGGCGGACGCTCCCTCATCCTCTGCGCCCACCTCGACACCGTCGGCACCGAAGGGATGCCCGACCCCTTCGACCCCACCACGCGTGACGGACGCATGTACGGACGCGGCACCTACGACATGAAAGGCGGCCTCGCCGCCTGCCTCCTCGCCCTCCTGGACGCCAAGAACGCGAAGCTGCGCGGCGACGTCATCCTCACCGCCGTCGCCGACGAGGAGCACGCCAGTCTCGGCATGCAGTCCGTCTTGCAACGCGTCACCGCCGACGCCGCCATCGTCACCGAACCCACCGAACTCGACGTCTGCATCGCCCACAAGGGCTTCACGTGGCACGAAATCACCACCTTCGGACGCGCCGCCCACGGCTCCCGCCCCGACCTCGGCGTCGACGCCATCACTCACATGGGCCGCGTCCTCGCGGGCCTCGAAAGCCTCGGGCGCGCCCTCACCACTCGCGAGCCGCACCCGTTGCTCGGCCACGCCTCCCTGCACGCCTCCCTGATCCACGGAGGACAGGAACTCTCCAGCTACCCCGAACGCTGCACCCTACTGATCGAGCGACGCACCCTGCCCGGCGAAACCCCCGAGGACGTCACCCGCGACATCGACGCGCTCCTGAGCGACCTGCGCTCCGACGCGGCCTTTCACGCCGAGCACCGCCTCACCCTCGCCCGCGATCCGTTCGGCGTCTCTCCGGACGAAGCCATCGTCCACGCGCTTCGCGAGGCCGCCACGAACGTGCTCGACGCCGCTCCGAAGCTGATCGGGCAGACCTTCTGGATGGACGCCGCCTTCCTCGCGGCCGCCGGCATCCCCACCGTCGTGTTCGGCCCGCGCGGCGCGGGCGCGCACGCGACCGAAGAATGGGTGGACCTCGCCTCCGTCGACCGCTGCCGAGACATCCTCACCGCCACCCTCCGCGACTTCTGCGCCTGACCCCCGCTCGAAAGGAGCTTCGATGCCTACCAGCGATTCGGCGCGCGCGCACTTCAACGCGAACGTCACGACCTTTCCCACGGCCGTCAACCCGCAAGTGCAGGACTTCCACCGTAAACTTCCCGGCTACGACCGCACGCCCCTCGTCCGAGCGCCACACCTGGCCGAGGCGCTCGGCGTGCGTGAAGCCTGGGTGAAGGACGAATCGAGCCGCCTCGGCTTGCCCGCTTACAAGATCCTCGGCGCGTCCTGGGCGACGTACCGGGAACTCGACACGCGCTTCGGTCCCTTCGAATCGTGGAGCACCTTGAGCGAACTCGCCGAGCAGCTTCGCGCGCACCGTCCACTCACGCTCGTCGCGGCCACGGACGGCAACCACGGCCGCGCCGTCGCCCACGTCGCCCGCCTTCTCGGCCTCGACGCGCACATCCTCGTTCCGCACGACATGGTCCCGGCCCGCATCGACGCCATCGCGGCGGAAGGAGCGCGCGTGGACGTCGTGCGAGGCTCTTACGACGAAGCCGTTCGTGCGGCGGCGCGGCACGCGGACGCTCGTCACCTCGTGATCAGCGACACCGCCTGGAGCGGTTACGAACGCGTTCCGACCTGGGTGATCGAAGGATACGCGACGATCTTCTCGGAAATCGACGCGCAACTCGCCGAGCAAGGCGGTCGTCCCCCGAGCGTCGTCGCCGCTCAAATGGGCGTCGGCGCGCTCGCCGCCGCCGTCGTTCGGCACTACCGCGCGCCCGGCCGCGTGACACGAGTCGTCGGCGTGGAGCCGACCCGCGCGGATTGCGTGCTGCGATCCCTCGAAGCAGGGAAACCCACCGAGGTTCCCGGGCCGCACTCGTCGATCATGGCGGGCCTCAACTGCGGCAACACCTCGCCGCTCGCGTGGCCGGTTCTACGCGACGGTCTGAGCGCGAGCGTCGCGATTCCCGACGCTCGCGCCGAGGAGGCGATGCGGCTGCTCGCGCTCGACGGCGTGACCTCCGGAGAAAGCGGCGCGGCCGGAGCGGGCGGCCTGCTCGAACTTCTGGCGGGCACGTTCGCCTCCTCGGCGCGCGAAGCGCTGGGTGTGACGAAGGACAGCACGGTGCTGGTGATCTCGACGGAAGGCGCGACGGACCCCGAGGCGTACGCGCGCATCGTTGGAACGAAAAGCTGACCCGACCTCCACGCGGGCCGCTTAACGCTTCGAAGCGTTAAGCGGCCCGTGTGACATCACGTCTCGGCTCGAACTCGAAGGGACGAAGCCCGGGCGGACGCGAAACAGCACGCCTCGGAATTCCCGATCGCGCCCTTCGGTGTCGAAGGAGGCCTACGCGAGTCGTGAATATCTCGTACGCGGCGCTTGAACACGGCACGGCGACACTGTCGCCATCAGAAGCGAGACCGCTTCACCTCAAGGAGACTCCCCATGACCCGCACGATCCGCACGCTCGCCCTCGCCGCCCTCACCCTCACCACCGGCCTCGCCTCGGCGTCCAGCGTCTTGTCGTACGTCGCCACGTACGACGCGCAAGGCTACTACAGCAACGTCGCCACCTTGGACGCCAATCAAAACGGTGTCACCACCAGCCTCTTCGTGCCCGCCAGTCTGCTGGGCCTCGACGACGTCTCCGGCACGGACGAGAGCGGCAGCGTACAACTCACGGCCATCACGACGTCGGTCAGTGGAGTGTCATTCGACCTGAACGCCGCCTCCATCGCGTCGACCGCTCTGCAAGACGGCATGCTGCGCGTGGACGTGATCGCGTACAGCGACGGGTGGCAAGGCAACGGCGTGTACCCGGTGGTGTTGACGTTGAAGAACACGTCCACGGGGCAGAGCGTGGACGTGCAAGCCAACGTCGTCGTCACCAACAACGCCGAGTAACGGGCGGGAAGCACAGCTTTCACATCCTCGCCAGTTTTGAACACGCCCTGCACGGCTTTTGAACGACCTTCTCGCAGAATCACACCAGGTGGACCCAAGACGCCACCCGACCCACAAGGAGACCGAACATGACCGACCCCAAGAAACTGCTCGTTCCCGTCCTCGCCACCCTGCTCGCCAGCAGCGCTTTCGCCGCCACGCAAGCACAAAACCGCTCGAATACCAATACCACGACGCCTCGAACCAACACGCAAACGCAGCAAGCACCCCAGCAACGCGGCGACCGCCCCGCGCCGCGCGGTCCGCTCACGGTGAAGTACTACGCCGGCAATCCCCTCGAGGGCGGCAAAGTCCTCTCTACCGCCACGATTCAACCGCCCGCACAAAACGCCACGACGCCCACCAATCCGTTCGCGAACGCGCCGAAAGGCACGACGCACGTCGCCATCAGCGACGGATTCGGCACGCGCATTTTGACCCTCCAGGACGCGCAAGCCCAGCCGTTCGGAGACCGCGACGGGTTCGGTCGTGGACGCGGTGGTCCCGGCGGCTCGGGTGGCCGAGGTGACCGTGGCGCGCCGCCCGCCCGGCAGAATCAATCCGGCTCCCACGACCAACCGGGGACGTCGCAGAACGGACGCGTGAACCGCGACGACGCGAACGGATTGCGCTTGCCGGGCTTGCGCGACGCGAGCAGCGTGACCTTCTACGCCGCCAATCCGCTCACGGGTGGTCAAGCGCTGACGACCGTCAAGCTGAGCAACCCGGTCACGACGCAACAGCAGCAAGCGCTGACGCAAGCGGCGGCGAAAGCGAAATTCGCCGTGATTCAACGCGGCAACGGCGACACCATGATCGTCGACCTCAGCGCCCAGCCGACCGCGCCTCGCTGATCTCCGTCCGTCCTCCGATAGGGGCGCCCGTTCGGGCGCCCCTTCGACGTCGAAAAGGAATGTCCGCGCGTGCCGATCGCCCTTCTCACGGCGCTCTTCTTGCTCGCGCCTTCGTCGCTCGAAGTCCCCGGCCCGTCGGTGCCCGCCCAGGAGCGACTTCGATGACGAGGGCACCGCGGCGTTCTCACGTGACCGGCTCGACCTCCCACTATGAAGCGGGACGTCGTCAGGTTCATCCGCGAACGACGAAAGGACGAAGGCCACGAACGTCGAAATCGACGATGTGCAAGTCGACGTTCTGCCCTACCGTGAGAGTGTGCCCCGTGAACGACGAAGTGCGCCAAGAGCTCGAAGGAAGCCGACCGTGCCACGAACGAGACAGCCGACCCAACCGATGACCGCGAAGGAGCCGGGACGTCAATGCGAGCGTCACGCGAGGAGGACGCCATGACCCAAATGAAGATTTACGGCCACCGAGCCCACCTCGGGCCGCGCCGCGCCGCCGTTTCGGATACTCTGCACCGCGCGGCCGTGCAAGCTTTCACCCTTCCCGAGGACAAACGCTTCCACCGCTTCTTCCTCCTGGACGAGGAGGACTTCGTGACGCCCGCCGACCGTGACGGCACGTACACCATCATCGAGGTGCTGTTGTTCACGGGACGGAGCCTCGCTGCCAAGCACGCCTTCCTCACGCTCGTGTTCGACCTCTTCGCGCGTGACTTGAACATCGAGCCTCGCAACGTCGAGGTGGTGCTGCTCGAAGCGCCTCGCGAGCACTGGGGAATTCGTGGCGTCACGGGCGATCAGCTCACGCTGCCTTACCAAGTCGACGTCTGAGCGCACTCAAGGCTGAGCGAAGGACGGGAAGGCGAGGGAACGAAGGACGTCCTGCGCGGCGACGTTCGCGAGCCCACCGAGGCGCCACGCCGTCGGCACGATCGGCCGCTGGAAGCGCACGAAGTCCACGCGGCCCCGCAAGTCCGGTTGACCGTCGGGTAGGACGTGGCCGTTCGCCCACGCGGGCTGGTACGCGCCGCGCTGCAAGAACTTCAAGATGGTGTCGTAGTCCGTGTAGGCGTTCACGCCCACTTGCAACGTCGCGGGCAGATCCGGCCGCTCGAAGACGCGGTGAAGCGCCCACGCTTCTCCCTCGAAGCGATGAAGCAGCACGAACGACGCGCCGATTCGCGCGAGCCTCAACTCCACCCAGCCGGGACGCGCGGGCGTGAGTTCCAACGTCGACGCGCTGCGCACGGTGGTCTTGGCTTCGAATTGCGAGACGCCGCCGTCGCCCGTCCCGACCGTCAAGAAAAGCCAGTTCTCGTGCCCGGCGCTCCACGAAGCCGCCGTGTCCGAACGTGGAGCGCGCGCCATCAAACCGAGCAGCGAAAACGCCCTGTCCGGCACGCCGCCGCGCCGCCCCGTCACGAGGACCCGCGTCGTCACCACGAAATCCCCGGTGACGAGCTTGAACAGGAACGGCGCCTGCCAGTCTGCGTACCACTCGCTCGTTTGCGGTTCGACGTACAACTCGCCGGGAAACGTGGCGTTCACGTCGAGGGCCTTCCAACGGCTCGGCCAGCCTTCGACTTCGTCGGCGCGCCGCCACGACGACAAGGTCCGCGCGTCGGTGAACTCGTCGCTCAAAGGCGTCAAGTCATCGGCGGCGAGCGCGGGTACGGCGCCGCTCAGCAAGGCGGCGAGGAGAATTCGGCACAGCGATCGTGCGGACATGCATCGCTCCTTCCCGGACGTGCTCGTCCAGTGCCTCGACCTTACCGAACACGAGCCGAACGCGCATCGTTCATTTCAACCGAGCGAAGCGCGCGTCGTTCATCGCCTCGCCCCTCAGCGGTCGAGGTCCACGCGAAAGGACTCGGCGGGTTTCACGTCGCGCTCCACCCACGTTCTCAAATCGTTCCAAGCGCGCTCCGATTGCTGCGGCGTGAATCCACAGTGCGCCGCGCCGACGGCGGGACCGAGCAGGCTCAAGACCGGCAGCGGCAAGGCCTCGTTGCGGGTCGGCAACGTCTGCTGCGCGAGGTGGCCCAACTGCTGCGCTCGCGCGACGCGCTCCCGTAACCGCTCCTCGTGCTCGTAGGACACGAGGGGATCGTACGCGTTGTGCACCGTCAGCAATTTCACGGGCATCTCGCCGATGCTGCCGAACTGGCGATTGAAGCGCGTGACGGCTTGCGGATCGGCGCGGTACCGTTGGATGCCTTCGTTCAAGGCGGCGTTTTCACGCTCGCTCAACAAGGACGAGCGGTACCGCGTCTCGTGATTGTCGAGAATCGAACCGCCCGCGTCGGCGGTGAAGTCGTCGATACCCACCAATTGCGGCAGCAAGCTCACGACCAGCGTGGAGAACTCCGGGCGGCTTCGAACGCCTGGAACGGCGCTGAGCGTGCGATTCAAGATTTGTGCCGCTTGACTTCGCGCGTCGAGTTTGGCGTGAACGTACAACTTCAACAAAGTCAAGGTGACGTCTCCCATCGTGGCGCTCGGCAAGGCGCGCGTGACGTCGTGCGTGCCCGGCAAGGCGTACGGCGTGTCCTCGCTGAAGTAGTTGTAGAGCGCCCGGACATGCGTGACGTAGTTGACGGTGTCCTCCCAGTCGCTGACGACGCCGCACACCGCCAACGCTCCCGCGAACTCTCGGGGGTACCGCTGCACGGCGAGAACCACGACGCTGCCGCCCATCGAGCCGCCCGTCGCGTAGGCGCGAACGGAGCCCAAGCGGTCCGTGAAGCGCTTCAAGGCGACCGTGTTCTCGATGGCCGACGTGACCGCGAAGCCGCGTTTGTCGAAGGCGCTGTAACCGACCGCGAAGCCTTGCTCGTACACGGTCTTCAAGAGGCCCTGCGCGACTTCCGGCGTGGTCGGATCCGACGGAATCACGTCGGGCGTGCCGTTCGGATCGGTGTACCCGTGCGCGAAAAGGACCGTCTGGCGATTCCAGGCGGGCGGGAACCGCAAGGCGAACGCGCGACCTCGCAACTTCCCGTTCACCAGCATGCCGCCGTCACGCGTGACTTCGGAAGTGAGCTCGGTGACTTCGGCGTCGGGTGCGACCGTTTGCAGACGAAGTCGCAGCTCGGCGGCGAAAGCGGACCGTGCGGCGCTGGCGGTGAGGGGCACGGGCGTGCACGCGGTGAAGAGCAAGACGCCGAGCCAGGCGGTGGGCGGAGGAACACGCATACAGAAAACGATAATCGAAGCTCGCTCGACCCTTCCGCCATCCCGCGGCGCCGAGGCCGAGACGAGCAGGAATCAGGAAGTCGCGGCCGGCGTCATGAACCGCGGCCGGCCGACCTTCGCCGCGAAGCTTCTTCGGCGCAGTCACGTGCCACGCGCGTATCGAGCGGTCATGGCGTCACCACCGCGCCGCCCCTACCTTCGAGTCACTCGATTCCGCCCGTTCCAAGCGGGCTTCAGGAGGAACCATGTCTCGTATCCGCTCGCTGTCCGCCATCGCGCTGTTGTCCTTGACGCTCTCTGCTTGCAGTACCTTCACGCCTCCCACCTCGGCTTCGGACGGGGAGGGCGCCGTGATGGAGGCGGCGGCGCGCCTGCCCGTCGCCCGCTTGGAAGTCACGCCGACTTCCTCGCTCCTCACCGCCATCGGCGCGTCCACCACCCTGCAAGCCACCGCCTTCGACGCTTCGGGCCGCAAGGTCAGCGCGAGCGTCAAGTGGACGTCGAGCAACCCGGCCGCCGTCACCGTCGACAGCAAAGGCAAAGTCACCGCGAAGGTCGCCGTCGGGTCCAGCCAGATCACGGCGGACGTGGGCGGCGTGAAGTCCAAGCCGGTCCTCGTGACGGTCGCCAAGCTCAACGACAACGCCTTGGTCGTGAGCGACGCGCAGATCGCTTCGGGCGCCGTTGCGCTCCTTCCCGCGCCGAGCGGTTCCTTGACGGGCGCGCGCTTCCAGGTGACCTTGAGCGGCGTGCATCCCAAAGCCGGGCAGGTGCTGTTGTCGAGCGGCACGTCCCCGATCAGCGGGCGGGTGTTGAGCAGCGTTTCGAGCGGAGGGCAAGCGGTGGTGACGCTCGAGACGGTGCCGCTCGGAGACATCTACCGAGAGCTGAACGTGGCGCAACACGCGACGCTGACGTCCAGCGACGTCGTGCCGCTGACGGGCGCGCAAGCGCCCGAGAAGGTCGAACGTCACGCGGACGGCAGCCTCACCGTCAGCTACCGCCTCCCCAAGAACGAAACTCGCCGCTCGGCGATGCGAGCGCAAGGGCTCCCGAACGTGACGTTGCCTGGGCCGTTCGCGAAGGTCGAGTGGAGCGTGGGGCCGTTCAAGTGCAACAGCACCCTCGACACCTTGCTCTCGGGCGATCTGCTGAGCTTGAAGATCGAGAACAAGATCGAGGTGGACTTCGCGGTGATGATGGCCAACGGTCAACTGCAGAACTTGGTCGCCGTCACGTCGGGTGAATTGTCGGGCACCATCACGGGTGGGTTCGACGTGGATCTCGGCGCGCAAGGCGAGCTCAAGTGCAAGGCGATCTTCGCGGAAGTGCCCGTGCCGATTTCCGGTCCTCTCGCGATGATCATGGCGCCGACCGTGCCGATCGGGTTGAGCGTGGGGCTCGAAGGCAAGCTCAAGCTCGGCAAGGCCCAGTTCGCCGTCGAAGGCAAAGTCACGTCGAAGAAGAGGCAGGGCATCACGTACAGCGACGTGACGGACACCATCACGTCCATCGACGAGGGTGACACGACGACGACCTTGACGCCGAAAGTGAAGCTGCCCAACTTCTACGACGATTTCCGCTTCGAAGGCAGCCTCGCCGTGCAAGGCGTGACGGGGCTCAACATCCGCGCGTTTCCCTGGCTGGGCGGACCGTCGATCGAAGCGGTGGAGCTGACGTTCGGCCCGAAGCTCGAAGGCAACTTCTCGACGGAAACGGCGCAGGCGGGCGCGAACGATTACGCGTCGAGCTACACGTTCAAGCAGGTCGTCGCGTTGACTCCGGGGTCGACGTTGCAGGACCTCGCGGGCTTGGTGAGATCGCGCGGCCAGTGGAAGATCGGCAACTTCGGCGTGCAACGCGAAGTGACGATCTCACGCTCTCCCAACGGCACGCTGAGCGGTCCCGCGCAGGCGAAGGCCGGGCAGGCGACGGTGATCAACGTGGACCTCAACCCGGCCAACATCGAATTCGTCGACGGTTGGTACAGCCCGTCGGAAGTGCGGTTGTACCGCGACCGTGACGGCGTGCTGACGTACGTGGGCGTGGCGACGCCGACCCCGTGGCAGACGCACTTCGAGTTTCCGTGGACGCCCGCCTCGTCGGACGTCGGGCAGACCGTGACTTTGCGGGCGTTCGTGTCGAGCGGCCTCTTGAGCTTTCCGCTCGAACTTGGCGACGACGCCAAGATCACCGTGGCCGTGAGCGCGGCCGACGCCGATCCGCTGCCGCCGCCCGCTCCTGTTCCGTCTGCCTGGTACGGGACGATCACGCACTCATGGAGTCACGACTCGCAGCAGACGTCGAGTGACGGCAGTCAGTACACCAAGCACGAAACGGGCAAGCACACCTGCACCTTCGGCGCGATAGACGCCAGCGGGCAACAAGCCTTCGACTGGACCTACACGGTGGACCACTGGTCCAAATCTCTGTATGCGGACGGCAAGTACTGGATCTACACGGCGCAGGGCGATCGGTCAGGCAGCACCACGCGGTCGGCGGGCACCTTGGGCATCGACTACATGCCGGAAGATTACATCACGGGCATCAAGAAGTTTTACTGGTGGAATGACCAGCTCACCGAGTTGGGCAACTGGTGGCTCCCGATGAACACGTCACGCTTCTGCAGCCTCGGCGGAGTCGTCGACGAAGACCCGTCCCCGGACGTGATTCGAGGCCAGTCCATCTTCGATTCGCCCGAGGGCTCTTCGATCACCACCGTGAACCTCACGCGCAAGTGATCGCGCTCCCGGTGGAGGGCAAGACGACCACGCCCTCCTCACGGCCAGAACAACCATGAAGCTATCAGGGGTGAACGACAGCGTTCACCCCTGAATCTCGACGGTGAACGGACCGTCGTCAAGGTGAACGTGGACGAGGCGATCACCCCTTGGATTCACGCGTTCGAGTGCACGGGCAACCTCGGCGTCGCTGTCTGCTCGCCCGTGCGGTCATCCTTCCACCACCGCTCGCCTCGACGAGCGGCGAGGCGGCGCAGGCGAAGAAGCGTCGTGTCATCTTGTCGCGCCAGACGTTTGTTACACTGCTCGTGAATGGACATGCAGGAGCGCTGGGAGGTGCGGGCGTTCGCAGAAGCGCGGCTGGTCGGACCCGCCGAACGATCGGTGGCGCTCGATCGTCGTACGGCCGCGCTGCTGGTGTACTTGCTGCGCGAGGGAAGCACGCCCCGCTCTCGCCTCGCGGGCTTGTTGTACGCGGACGTGGCCGAAGTCACCGCACGCAACAATCTGGCGCAATTGCTGTTGAGGCTCAAGCGCTCGGTCGGTGAGCCGCTCGTCCAAGGCGACGCGCTTCTCGAAGCCTCGCCGGCCGTCACCTTGGCGTTCGACCTCGAGACGACCTCGGCGCAGACGCTGTTGAGCACCTTCGACTTCTCGGATCTTCCCGACTTCGAGGATTGGTTGATGGCTCGCCGCGAGCAGCTTTCGGCTTCACGCGAAGCGCACCTCGCTCGGCGAGCGGCGGAGCTGGAGGAGGCCGAACGGTATGCCGAGGCGACCGAGGCGGCGCTCGCGCTCCTGAAAAGCAATGAGTTGTCCGAAGAAGCTTGGCGGCGCGTGATTCGCTTGCGCTACCTCGCGGGCGAGCAGCAAGCGGCGCTCGAAGCGTTCGAAGCGTGCCGTCGCGTGTTGCGCGACCAGTTGGGAGCGGAGCCGTCCGCCGAGACCGAGCGGCTCGCCGACGAAGTGAAGCGAGGCGCCCAAGCCACCGTTCCTCGAGTGACGGTCGTGCCACAGCGACCTCACGGCGCGTTGCGCTCGCCCGACTTGGTGGGACGCGAACTCGAGTGGGCGGCCATGGAGGACGCGTGGGCGCGTGGCTTGCCGATCTTTTTGAGCGGCGCGCCCGGCGTCGGCAAGTCGAGGCTCGCGTACGAATTCGCGTCGAGCAAAGGCGCCGTCGCACGCCAAGAAGCGCGTCCGGGCGACGCGACCGTGCCGTACGCGGCGGCGGCTCGCAACTTGCGCCGCATCCTCCGCGCGTACCCGGACGCCGCGTCACAACCGTGGGTGCGACGAGAACTGTCGCGCATCCTGCCCGAACTCTCCGATGACGGCGCGCCGCTCGAACCGATGCGCGAGGAAGCGGCGCGAACGCGCTTCTTCGAGGCGGCGGCGAGCGTGCTGGCGCACGAGGCGGCGCACGTCGTGTGCACCGTGGACGACGACACGCAGTACTACGACCGCGCGAGCTTCGAACTCGGCGAATTCATCTTCTCGCAAGCGACGCTGCACGCGCCGCCCGATCGAAGGCCCCGCTTGATCTCCACCTTCCGCTCGAACGAGCTGCCCGACGCGTTGGTGAAACGTCTGCAGGTGTTGTGCGAGCGCGGCGCGGCGCTTCACTTGGAATTGCAACCCCTTTCGGTGGCGGACGTGGAGCGCCTCGTGGCGTCGCTGGACATGCCGACGTCCGCGCGGCACGCCACCGCCTTGGCGCACTCGACGGGCGGCAACCCGTTCTTCGTGCTGGAAACCGTTCAGCACCTCGTGGAGACGGAGCACCTCGACGACACGCTGCCCGAGCGATTGCTGCCACGAAACGTGGGGCTCACGATCACGAGTCGACTCGCGCGCTTGTCGCCCTCGGCGCTCCTCGCCGCGCGCGCCGCCGCCGTGCTGCAAAGCGACTTCGACCTCGACCTCGTCGCCCACATGCTCGGCGCGCCTTTGTTGAGCGTCGCGGAACTGTGGGAGGAGCTCGAAGCGGCGTCGGTCGTGAACGGCACGCGCTTCACCCACGACCTCGTCTACGAAGCCGTCGAAGCAGACATTCCCGCCACGGTACGCCGCATGCTGCATCGCCGCGCCGCGCAAGCCCTCGAGGAGCGCGGCGCGATGGCGGCGCGTGTCGCGCGGCATTGGCAGCAGGGCGAGGACGCCGCGCGAACGGCACCTTGGCTGTTGAAGGCGGCGCGGCAAGCGGCGAGCGCCTTCCGCGTCGGCGAGGCGCTGGAGTGGTGCGCGCACGCCCAGCACTTGTACGAGCGCCTCGGTGACGCGAGCGGCTTGAACGAGGTCGCCCGCGTGCGGGCAGCGCTGTGAGTCCTCGCGGCAAGGTGACGCCCTCACGCGAAGGCGCGTCACTGTCCGGTGGACGTCGCTGACGTGTTCCCGGAAAAGTGACGCGGCCTTCCTTGCGCGAAGCTCCTACGCTTCGAGAAGCGGGTGAACGACGCCTTGATGCACGAGCGCCAACGCGTGCTGTCCACGCGTCACCGCCACGTACAACAACCTCAGGTCGTACTCCACGTCTCTGGCGTACCCGCTTTCGTCTGCCCCGACCACCACGGCGGCGTCGAACTCCAACCCTTTGGCAAGGTGCACGGGCACCACCACCACCCCGCCTCGGTAGCGTCCCGTTTCGTCATGAATCGCCGTGGCGTCCACGTCCTCGTCGACGAGCGCGCGCGCGAACTCCACGCATCCGCCCGCGCGACGGCGAATCACCGCGACGTTCGCGAAGCCCAGCGCTTGCACGTCCTTCACGGCGCGCGCCGTCACGAGTTCGAGCGACTCGCCCGGCGGGCACGGAACGCGCCGCACGTTCGCGCCGTCACGCGGCACCGCCTCGGGCAAGTAGCTTTCGCCTTTCGCGTACGCCGCCGCGACGTTCGCGCTGAGATCCGCGATTTGCCGAGTCGAACGGTACGTGCGCCGCAAGAAGCGCGTCGAGCCGACTTCCCCGCCCATCGCCGCGAGGGCTTGGTCCCAGTTGGACACGCCGCGGTAGCCGTGAATGCCTTGCGAGGCGTCGCCGAACAGCGACAAGGCTCCCGAGCGGGTCACTTCGCGCAGCAAGCGGTACTGCAGCGGGCTGAGATCTTGCGCTTCGTCGACGAGAACGTGATCGTAGCGATCCTGCCCGCGCGCGAGCTTGCGGCCCAAGCCGCTCGTGACGGCCTTGACGCACAAAGCCACGGGCAGTTCGAGCACGTCGACCCACCCCATGCGCCGCCCGGCGGTCGCGCCGCCCGCCTTCATCGCCGCCGTGGACACGTGCACTTTCAAGAGCGGGTCCGCCGAGCACAAGGCGCGCACGCGCGCGGGGTCCAACAAGCCCTTCGCGGCGTCGCGCAACACGTCGGGACGGGTGAGGAGACGCCGCGCTTCGTTCAAGGGCGTGTCGATCGAGAACACGCGCGAGGACAGCGCGGCGAGTTCGCGTTCGAGTTGCCGCTCGATGGCGAGGCGCGCTTCGGCGTCGTCGCGCTTCGCCGCTTTCATGAGGCGCGTCACGAGGTCGCGCTCGAACGTACGCCGCAGGCCGTCGACGGTGGCTTCACCGCTCGCGCTTCGCTCGAGCGCGCTCGTGAGCACCGCGTCGAGCATGCGCGGCGTGAGTTCCACCGTCACGGTCTTCGCCTTGCCCTTGTCGTCTTCGAGGACGAGGTCCGTCTTGAACTGCAACCGCTCGAGGCGTTCGCGAAAGCGCGCTTCGAGCGCGCGGCGCACCACGTCGAGCATCTTCGCGTCGCCCATCGCCTTGGCGCGAAGCCACGCCGTCTGCTTTTCCTTGCGGTCCGCGTCGCCGAGCAGCAAGTTCAACGTGCGGTCGACGACGGCGACCTCACCGCTTTGCCCGAGTTGATCGAGCATCCACGCTTCGGGCGTGACGATCGGAAGACCGTCGAGTCCGAGCGGTGAAAGCACCTTCGACGCGAAGTCCGCCAGCACGCGGTTGGGCATGAGAACGAGCGACGCGCGTGGATCGATGCGCTCGTGAAGCTCGCGGTCCTTGAACGCCAGGTACGCGGCGCGGTGAAAGGCGACGCTCGTCTTGCCCGACCCGGCAGGTCCTTGCACGACGAGCGGGGCGCGGCCCGCCGCTCGGATGAGGGCGTCTTGTTCGGGTTGAATGGTGGAGACGATGTCGCGCATTCCACCGGACGCGGCTTCCGAGAGGCGCGCCATGAGCACGTCCTCGCGGCCCTTGCCGCTGAGGGCCGCCGCCGCCGCCGCCGCTTTGGCCGCCGCTTCCTCGCGTGAAGCGCCGATCGGCACGGCCAAGCCCGCGAGGTCTTCCGCGCCCGGCTTGAGGTACAAATCGGCGATCCCTTGAAGTTGGCGGTCGCGAATGTCCGTCGCGCGCTTCAAGAGGACTTCTCCCTGGGCCTTCCCGGCCTTCCACGTCACGGCGTCGTTGTAGAAGAGTTGCCCGACGGGACTGCGCCAATCGGTGGTGGAGTACTGCCCGCCGGGATCGTAGAACGGGTACTTCGCCAAGCTCAGCACCGTGACGCGCCCGCCGATCTTGACGACCATGCGCCCGAAGTACGGTTGGCGCAACTGCAAGCTGAGCTCGGCCGCTTCCGCTTCACCGTCGAGCTTTTGAACGAAGCCCGTGTCGTCGTCCGCGCCGAGGTCGAGGTGGTCGATGTCTTCGAGCTTGAGGATGCGCCGCGCCATCGTCTCGACGGTGCCTTTGAGGTGCGTCGTCTCCCGCGCGAAGTCGGGGTGATCGTGGCCGAGAGACTTCGCGCTCACCTTCGGAACGTCGAGGCCGCCGCGTTGCGCGAGCGGCACTTGCGGCCGCTTCGACTTCTTTTCGCGCACGGCCGTGTGCTCGTCACGCAACGTCGAGTCGGCGTACGTGTCGACTTCGCCGAGCAGTTCGTTCATGTCCGCGCGCGAAGGCTTGTTGCGCGCGCGTCGGGAGCTGTCTTCCGCAGTCATCGCGTCATTCTCGCAGGTGACCGGCGCGACCGGATGACCGACCGCTCGAAAGCAGGAGCGCGCCGCCGAGCCCTGCCTTTCGCTGATAGCCGCGACCGAGCGGCCTTCCCGAACGCTGCCCGCTCGAACTGCGGCACACCGAGCCTGGGCAAGCGGCGGGCCTGCCTGGGCCCGACGTGAAGACCACGGTCGTCTGGACAAATTGTCTGAGAGCTTCATGGTGTGAAGACCACTCCCATCGTGGCTTTGGAAACATTTCGCACCATGAACGACGGCGACTCGCCCCAAGGGTGACGCCCGAAAGCACGACGTTCACGTAGGACGCGAGAGGAGACGATGTATGAGCAACTTCACGCTGAAGGGCCGATGGCATATCGATTCGTCCGAAACGTCCCGTCACTTCGTCGGGAAAGTGCAAGATCCCGGCGTGACCGGCCTGCGCCCCGGTGACGTGGTGACCGTGACGTACCAGCATCAGCACGATCGTTTCGTCGGCCACACCAACGATTCGCACGTTCAAGGAGGGTACAGCCTGGAAGGCATGCCCTCGCAGACGTTCGTCCTCGCGAGCTTCCTACGCAAAGACGGCGTGGTCGGACGCGAAGCCGAGCACGCCGGCGAAGAACAGTTGTGGGGCGGTGACCTCTACGACCGCGCCAGCCTCTCGCCGTCCTGACTTCGAGCGCGGCGACATCGGTGTTCGGCTTGGAGCGTGGGCCGAACACCGATGAAGCGACCTGCCTCCTCGAAGGGTGAGCGCCCCTGAAGAGACCGAGCGGCTGGTCGCGTGCTGAGATGAAAGCATGACAAGACACTTCAGCGAAGACGTCGGCACGAAGCTTCTCTTCGAAAACGAGCGGGTGCGCGTGTGGGATTTGCGGCTCGCCCCGGGCGAATCGCTTCCGGCTCACGTACACCGACTCGACTTTTGCTTCATCGTCGTTCAAGGAGGCGCGCTGCGCCACGTTCACCCCGACGCGGCGAGAAGCGAGGACGTGAGGTACGTCGACGATCAAGTCGTGTTCCTCAAAGCGGGCGACGGTCTCTTGCATGAACGGCTCGTCAACGTCGGGGACGCACCGTACCGAAACCTCATCGTGGAGCTCAAGGAACGCGCTTGAACGGAGGCGTTCAAAGAGGCGTGAACGGCGAGCTTTGCCGAGCGCTGAACAACCGCTGATGGTACTGGCTGGCCTGCGCGTCCGTCATGTCGGCGATGAAGTCACACACGACGCGGGCGCGCTCGCCTTCGGAAGGCAGGACTTCGAGCGCTTTGCGCACGTTCGAGGGCAACACGGCGGCGCGAATGTCGTCGAGATCGCCGAGGGCCGTATCGAGCAGCAATTCGAACAAGTCCGTTACGATTCGCACGGCTTGACGCGCGTACACGCCCGTACGCTGATCGCGCAAAATCAATTCTTGCGTGATGGCCTTGAGCATCACGCACTCCACGGCGATGTCCTCGGGAACGCGCAAGGTGAAGTCGAAGGAGGATCGCGGCGCGCCGAGGCATTCGATCGCGGTCGCGGTGACGAAGCGGTGCACGTACGCGGCTTCCACTTCGCGAACGCGCGCCGTGGACGGTTGCAAGCTTCGCCCGTCGTCGAGACGCGCGTGAAGGTCGCTCAGCACGCCGCGCACGTCGCTCTCGTCGACGCTCGCCCAAGAGCGGCGTGCTCGGTGCGTCACGCGCTCGACCGCTTCGGAGGTCGTGAGGGTATGGTGCGACAGCAAGCCGCTCGACACGCCGTCCTCCAAGTCGTGCACGCTGTAGGCGATGTCGTCCGCCCAATCCATGATTTGGCAGATGATGCTGCGCGGCAGCACGGAGCCCTCGGGCACGTCCGCGTAAAGCCAACCGGCGTCGTCTCGCGCGTCGTCGTCATAAAGCGCCGGAACGTCTCCTCGACCGCCCGGGTACTTCAAGACGCCCAGCAGCGCGGCGCGCGTGACGTTCACGCCAGGATGACGCGTCGTGAGCGGCTCGAGTCGCGTCAGGATGCGGTACGTCTGCGCGTTTCCTTCGAAGCCGCCGTAAGAGCGCATGCAGGCGTTGAGGGCGTCTTCGCCGTTGTGGCCGAACGGTGGGTGACCGAGGTCGTGCGCGAGCGCCGCCGCTTCGGCGAGACTGCCGGGCAAGCCGTGGTTCGACGCGATCGTCCGCGCGATTTGCGCGACGTCCATGGCGTGCGTGACGCGGGTGCGCATGAACCCCGACCAACCGGCCGTGAAGATCTGACTTTTGCCTTGCAAACGCCGAAATGCCCCCGAGTGGATGATGCGCGCCCGGTCCCGATCGAACGGATCTCGGCGGTCGCCTTCCGAGGTGGACGCGTCGCTCGGGTAGCGCCGTTCGGTGTCGTGCGCGCCGTACCAGTCGTACGTCCCTTCGCGACGTTGACAACTCATGCGCGCAGGATAGCGTTTGCGAGAAGCTCCTTGAATTCATCGACCGTGGAGTCGCGCTCAGAAGGCAAGAAGGTCGCCGGGTGACGAGAAGCGAGGCGTCCGCCCCTCGACGAAATCGACGTGCCGTGGAGTGTCTCGCGCACTCCGAGGTCTCGCTTCTCATGCCTTCCTTCACGCCCGAGCGAGCCTTCGGGTGGGTCGCACGCTCAGCGGTTGGACGACTTCCAATCGCTCACGAGTCGGTTCAGCAAGCTTCGCGTGTTCTTCAACAAATCGGCTCGGACCTCGGCCTCGGTGGGATTGACCTTGCCGTAGCTCACCGCCGACCAGCGAAGTTCGCCGCCCAGCCAAGAACTCGCGCCCGGCTTGGTCTCGTTCTCCACGTACGTCGACACGCGCGTCTCGACGGAGGCGCTTCCCCGAATCGGACGCACTTCCAAAACCATGTTGAGGCTCGCGTCCGATTTCTTGCACACGTGCTCTTCGCGGTAGCGTACGCCCCCGGCGCGCAACAGCGTCTTGACGTCGGCGTAGGCTTGGCCGTCCAGCCCGACGAGCGACATCGTGAGCCCCGCTTCGGTCGACGCCGTGACGGTCAGCAGGGGACTCAGGCACAAGACCGCGCCTTTCAGGTCGACGCCCGGAGCGGCGAACGCCGTGGAAAGCACGCCGAACGAGAGGGCGGCGGGCAGGTGCCGAAGGAGGTTGGAGCGGGGCGAGACGGGACGGGAGGAGGCGAAGGGCGTCGGGCGGAATTCGGTCGTCTTCATGGTTTTCCTTCGGGCTCGCCTTCGACTTGGCCGAATCGCGAGCAGGCTCGAGCGAGGAGTGAGGAGCGGCGATCGCGCCTTGCTGTCGGCGCGGAAACTCGCCTTCGCGTCAAGAGCGGGCTTCGAGCGGCGGGCCACGCTGAAACAGGAACATCGAGGATTCGCGGGCGGCCCGGGCTTGCCGTGGAACGCTCTCACTCGGCCGAACTTGTGGCGCCGCGACGAAGAGGCATCGACCGTATCGAGGGGTGGCGGCGGACGGCGGGCTGGACGGCATGGTTCCTCCTGTGGAGACGCCGTGGCGCTCCGAGTCGTGATCGAACCTTAGATCCACGCCTCTGATTGCGTCGTGATCGGGCCGCGACGTCGCCCTCGCGAGGAAAACGATGCGTGCGGGCAGCCATCCAGGGGCGTCGGAGTATCGAACGCCGTTCAAAGGCGACCACCGCCCTCGATCACGACGCAATCAGGCCGTCCGAGGCATGGTGTCCTCGTCGCACGGCAAGGAAGACGCCAGCCGTCACCCTCGACGTCCCGAAGTTTCTAGACGCGAGAAGCCGCCGGCGTCCCCCTCGCCCGGATTCCTACCGCTCGATTCCCGCCTCGCTCGCGCTCCACGCGCCCCCCATCCACAGGAGGACATCATGAAACGACCCTTGTTGCTGTGCGCCCTGCTGAGCGCCGCCATCGCGAGCGGTGGCACGGCGCAGCCCGTTTGGAACGGCTCGCAGGGACTTCCGCCCGGCGTGAAGCCGAACACGAGCACCGCCGCGCCGCCTGCGCCCACGTCCACCTTCGAATCTCGTGGATCGTCGAACCTCAAGGGCATTCAGCTCACGCCGCTGCAAGCCGAGGTGAAGGTCGGCGCGAGCTTGACGCTCGATCTCGTCGCGTGCGTGAACTTCGCGGCGAGCGGCATTGCCCTCCCGCCGAACACGCCTTCGTATCTGTGCGAACCTTCGTTCTTCACGAGCACCGCGAAGAACTGGTCGGTGAACGGCACGCCCGGCGGCAATGCCAGCGTCGGCACGATCAAAGCGGGCCAGGGGGGACAAGCGGTGTACACCGCTCCCGCCAAGAAGCCGAGCCGCAATCCGGTGGCCGTGTCGGTGGAAGTGAACGATCCCGAGCTCGGGCGCGTCACCCTCGTCGCGAACGTGCAAGTCGTCGAGCCCGCCTCTTGGGAAGGCACGATCACTTACACCGAGGAGGGCACGGACGTCTGGAAGATGCGCGACGGCTTCCAAGGAGCGGGCATCGAGATCGCGAAGCAAACGCAAACCTTCAAGGTCGTCGGCTCGCGTGAGGAAAGCCCGACGAGCACGGTGCTCGTGCTCGAACAGGTCGGCTCGGCCTCCTACTCCGATTCGGGCCAAATGGAAAAGCGCATCAACGAGATTTGCCAGGCGTTCGGGCCGACGATCTTGCGTCACCACTTCGTGTACGGACGCAGCTTCGAGATGAAAGGCGAGGTCAAGGCGACCATCGAGGCGCGCCTGTTCCTCGCCAATGGCCGCTACTCGCTGGCGCTCGCCCCGCAAAACGTCCTCATGATCGGCCAGGACCGCAAGACCGACATTTACAAGGACGGATGCGCGAACACGACGAACGACCGTTCGAACACCAAGCAGACTCGAACCACGGCCGACCTGCCGACGTTTCCGATCGAGGGCCCGGTGTTTCCGTCGCGTCCCGACATGCTGCGAGGCCAAACCGAGGGCACGTCGGAGTTGTTCGTGCAGAAAACGGATTGGAAGCTCGGCTGGACCTTGACGAGAACGCGCTGAACGCGCGATGGCCTGGGCGGACCTTCGTGCCGCGCTCGCGTGGACGAGCCGAATCGAGGAAGGCGCCGTTTCAGACGGACGGTCGGGTCGGCGCCTCTTCGGTCGGCGCGGCGAGTCGTGCGAGCGCCGCTTTCGCCTCGGCCGCTTCGCTCCGATCTGCCTGGCCTTCCAAAAGCTCGGCGGCCAGGGTGTAGAAGCGCCGGGCGTCGGCGAGCAGGTACTGATCGTGCGCCTCGCGCGCGGCGCGCAAGTACGCTCGGGCGGCGAACTCCGGTTTGCCGCCCTCCTGCCAGTGGTGTGCTACGCGCGCCGCGCCGCCCAACCCGCTTTCCAGCGTTCGCGCGGCGGCTCTGTGCAGCAGTGAGCGCACCGAACCCGGAATGCTCGCCGCGACCGCCTCGTACACGAGGTCGTGCGTGAAGCGCGACCCACCGAGCACTTGAGCCGCTTCGAGTTCCTCCCACGCCTGCGCGATGTCGAGCAGCGGAGCGCCCAGCATCTGCGCGACCTGCTCGGGGTCGAAGTCGCTTTGCAAGATCGCCGCCGCTCGCGCGGCTTGCAGCGCGGGCGGCGAGAGACGTTCCAACCGGCGCCCGATCAACGCCCAGACTTTCTCGGGCAGCGGCAGGGGTTCGGGCAGGGGGCCGTTCAATCGGCCCGCCTCGAGCAGCAACTTGACCGTTTCGAGCAGGAAGTGCGGATTTTCCGCCGAGTGCTTCCACAACCGCCGCCGCAAGGCGGGATCGGGCGGCACGCCGATGTCCGTCATCAATCGGTCGGCGGCCTCTTCGTCCATGGGTTTGAGGTCGATCAGGACCGCGATGCCCTGCTCCACGGTCTGCCGGACGAGCTCGGCGCTTTCGGGCGGAAGTTCGCCTCTTCGGTAAGTCGCGAGCAGCATGGGCATGCCGCCTTGCCCCAGGGGAAACGAGGTGCCGAACATGTACAGACCCATCTGGTTGGTGTGGTCGTCGAAGAACTGCCAGTCGTCGCAGACGTTGGAGAGCAACCCCTCGTGCACCGCGATCGTCCAGATCTTGTGCGCTTCACGAAAGCGCAGCAGTTCCTCGTCGTTCGTGATCGGTGAAGGTCGTTCGTCGGCAGGCAGCAACTCCGGGACGAGACGTGACTCTTCGCGCCGCACCCAAGGCTCCAGGTGCAAGTCGGGAAACCGCGCTGTGTTGATGCGGCCCATGCGCGTCAAGGTCGCCCAAGGCTGCACTCGGTCGCCGGGCCGCCCCGAGTAGACGATGTAGCCGCCCTTGCTCGCGGCGAAGTCCAACGCGAGGCGCGTCTTGCCCGAGCCCGGCTCGCCGGAAATGAAAATCCACTGACCTGCCGTCCACGCCGCTTCCATCCGCGCCCACTCCGCTTCCCGTCCGACGAGGTGCGGAGGACGCAGCACCGCGACGGGCAGTTCGGTTCGCACGGCGGGTGCCGGGACAGGTACGGTGCCTCGCTCGATTTCGCGGCGCAAAGCCGTCGTTTCCGGCAAAGGCTCGGTGCCGAACTCGCGGCGCAGCATGTCCTTGCACCGCTCGTACGCTCGCAACGCTGCCGGACGATCCCCGGAAAGGTAATGCAGCCGCATCACTCGGCGGTGGGCGTCCTCCGACACGGGATCGAGGTCCAGCAACGTCCGAGCGTGCAGCAGGGCCGCCTCGTACGCTCCGGCTTGTTCCAAGCGGATGATCTCGTTGCGCAGGGCGACGCCGCGCCATTCCTCGAACCGCTCGCGCTCGGCGGCGACCCAATCGTCGAGGTCGGGGCAATCGTCGTAGCGCAACCCGGCGAGCAACTCCCCGCGCTGCGTCAGCAGTTCGGACGCTCGCCCTTGGGTGAAGTGATCGCGCATGCGGGCGGCGTCCACCTCAACGGTGGGAGACAAGTCCAGCACGTCACCTCCCGTCACGAGGTCGGTGCTCGCGAACAAGCGCAACTTGCGCAGCATTTGCGAGAGGTTGTTGCGCGCCGTTTGCTCGGGCGAGTCCGGCCACAGCAACCCCACGAGCTTTCCGCGTGGTGTGCCGCCCTCCAACGCCAAGTAAGCGAGGCACGCGGCGAGCTTGCGTTCCGGACGCTGCTCCACGCCGCTGGGCCCTCGAAGATGAACCGAGCCAAGCAGTTGAAGGTGCCAGGGATTTCGATTCATGTACCTCAAGGATAGCCTAAGACGAGGAACGATCGGATGAATCGAAGCGGCGCGCCGCGCGACGCGACTTCACCTTGCGAGGCGGGCGCTCCACCGACCCTCCACGCTCGGCCGAACCGTCGAACACGGGGTGGTTCGCCGCTCGGTGGAATGCCCTCGTCGTGGAATTCGGTGGAAGGGCGGTTCCGAGCAAGGACCGTCCTTCCACCGAATTCCACGTCAGCGTCTCGTCATGGTGAGGGTGCCGCGCCCGAGGTCCTCGCCCTCGTAGTTCGTCCAGCGTACCGAACCCGTGTAACGGTCGCCGTCGAAGCGTCCCTGCACTTTGAGCTCCATCGTGCGGTCGTCCACTTCCAAGCCGATGTCGAGCGCGCCCGTCTCGCTGTTGCCGTTGGCGTACTCCACGCTTTCGCCGCCCCCGCCGAGGATGCGCGGCGAGTCGTCGTACAAGTCGAGCCGCACCTTGAACGTTCGAGTTCCCACGGTGATGACCGCGTCCCACGCGCCCGTCGCCGTCCACTTCGCGGGTGTGGGGCTCGGCTTCGTCGGGGCCGTGGAGTTCGGGGTGTCGAAGCTCGCGGTCGGCGAGCTTCCCGCGCTCGGCGGGGGCGGCGTCATCGTGCCGGTGTTCGCGCCGGGCTTGCTTTCGGGCGGCGTGCCCAGCGGGCGGTTGAAGAGCGTCTCGCCGCTTCCGGACGTGAGTGACAGGACGTGCTGACCGTTCGACTCGATCTTGACGAGGGCTCGCTCGGTGTACGGCTTGACGTGGTTCTTCTGCGTCGAGGTCTTGCTCGGCGTGCAGGTGTACCCGACGGCGGAACTCGTCGTGGGCGTGAACGTCAGCATCGAGCCGTTCTGCGTGACCTTGCCCTTTTCCTGCACGAGCAGTTTCGACGTGCAACCGTACGTCGTCACGACGAGCAGTCCCGTGCGCTCGTACGAGAGGTCGTCGCGCAACTTGAGGATGACGCTCGTTCCGCTCGCTTCCGCCCACTTGCCCGTCGCCGTGTTGTAGTACTCGATGGGCGACAGGCGCCCGCTGTGCCATTCGCCGCGCAACTCGGGGCGAAGACGGGTCGCTTCCGGCGAGGGCGGAGCAGGCTTCTCGGGCGTTCGGCGCACGTACGTCGCGCTTCCCTCTTTCGTCTTGAAGGTGAGCTCGCCCTTGGCGATCGACCATGTCATCGTGGCCGTCTCCGACACGGCCTTCGACGTGAGACTCGCTCCTTGCCGTCGGCATCCGTTGTTGAGGCGGTCGGGTGAGTAGCCGAGCTTCTTGTCGACCTTCGAGGTCTTGAAGGTGATGTTGCCGCCCGAGACTTGATAAGTGCCGCGCTCCACCGTGACGCTCATGCTTTGGCACGTGATTTGGTAGCCGGACATCCCGAATCCTTGAAGCGATTGAAAGGACTCGAATTCGCTGAAGACGTACGTCCCGTCCTTGTTGAGCAGCAGACGCCGCGCGTCCGCGTTCGCCCCTCCGAAGTCGGACGTGTAGACGCCCTGGGGGTACTGAGGTCCGACAAGCCACTCGCCGACGAGGGCGGCGGGCACGTTCGCGGCGAAAGCGCCGTGGGCAGGCCAAGCGAAGATCATTGCGGTGAGCACGAGGCGTCGTCGAAGAGTCATGAACGGTCCTTTCGCGAAGCGCGGCGAGATGAACGCGCTTCGAACTCCGCACACCTTGTCAGACGAAGGATGGTAGACCGATGGCGGCCTCGCCGTTCCTTCCAGGACCGCGAAGGGCGAGGCCGAACTTGCTCGGCCTCGCCCTTCGCGGAGGATCCTGGGTGGCGTGTCAGCGCCTCAACAAGACGCCGTAAAGGAACTCCACGCAATCGTCGATGCTCGCGAAGTGCTTCTTCTCGCCGTGCCCACCTTCTTGCAAGGACGCCCGCCAGCGCGGCGCGCTTGCCTCTGGGTCGTACCAGACGCGCAGCACGTATACGCGTCCGCTCGGACTCAACAATTGCCCTTCGAGAGGTCGTGTCATGATCGTCTCCTTCGCGCACGCGACTCGAGTCGCGCTGTCCGTAGGGTGCGCGTCGAGGGGTGGTGCTCGCATGACGAAGCCCAAGGGTCGGGGAGAATGACCGCTTCGAGGTCCTGACTCCGCGCGGGCGTCCGCGAAGCTCGAAGGAAGCCTCGACCCGTTCGACGTCGCTTCCCTCTTGACCCTGACATAGATGTCAGGGTTTACGCTGGTTCCGTGGAGAAGTTGCGCATCGGACAAGTCGCGAGGGCCACCGGCGTGAGCGTGCGCGCCATTCGTCACTACGATCACCTCGGCCTGCTCACCACCGCTCGCGCCGACAATCGGTACCGCGTCTTCCACCCCGAGGACGTCGAACGCGTTCGGCTCATCCAGCTGTTCCTCGGCGTCGGCTTCACCCTCGACGAGGTTCGACGTTGGGCGCCCTGCTTCCAGCACGGCCCCGGCCCTCTCGACGTGCCCGCCGAGGAGATCCGGGCCTTGTACGCGCGCAAGATCGCCGACGTCGACGCGCACATCGACGCCCTCAAGCGCCTGCGCGCCAAGCTCGCCCGTCACGTGGGCCACCTCGACGAGCACGATCCGCACGCGCCGATCTCTCCGACGTTCTGATCGGCCTGCGCCTCTCACCTCACCCGTCGACGCGGCGTGAGCGGTCCCTTCATGGAGCTGACATGCGACTGCAACTCATTCGAAATGCCACCTTGCGCCTCTCGTACGCCGGTCACGAACTTCTCTTCGATCCGTGCCTCGCGCCGCTCCACAGTCAACCCAGCTTGGCGGGCAAAAGCCTCAATCCCACGGTCGCGCTGCCCGTCGCGCCCGAGGACGTCGCGCGGAACGTGGAACTCGCGCTCGTCTCGCATCTGCACCGCGACCACATCGACCTCGACCCGCCGCGCCTTCCCAGCAACCTCCCTTTGCTCGGGCAGCCCGGAGACACGGCCGCGTTGCGCGGCGCCGGTTTCACGAACGTGACCCCCGTGGACGGCGACTGCACTTGGAACGGCGTACACGTCACTCGCACGCCCGGAGCTCACGGGACCGGCAAAGTTCGAGAAGCGATGGGCGAGGTGAGCGGCTTCGTGCTGCGCGCCGACGGCGAACCGACGGTGTACCTCGCGGGTGACACCATCTTGAACGAGGACGTCCTCGCCGTCCTTCGAGACGTTCAGCCCGACGTGATCGTCACCCACTCGGGCGGCGCGGTCTTCATGGGCACGACGATCATCATGGACGCCGAGCAAACCGTGGCGGTCGCGAACGCCGCGCCCGACGCGACGGTCGTCGCGGTGCATCTCGAGGCGTTCGATCACATGACCGTCACCCGCGCGGCCCTGCGTGACGCCGCTCGCCAAGCAGGGCTGAGCGCGCGCCTGCTCGTCCCGAACGACGGTGAGGTCTTGGTGCTGGGCCGCCGCGCTGCCACGGCGTGACCCACGAGCCGCCAAGGCGCGTCCGTCGGCGCGATCAAACGCCGAGGTTCCCGCTTGAGCGCGCCCAAGCGACGACGCGCGAAGCCGTTTGGCCGGGCGTGAGCGAAGTCGCGTCGAAGGTGCTTCCCGGCCAAGCGACATCAGGGCGTTCATGCCAACGCTCCCAGCGCATCTCGCTCCAGCCATCCTCGATCAGCACGTCGGGTCGCCAATCCGGGTAGACTTCGTGCGCGCGCAGCCACGCCGCCCAATTCAGCATGTCCTGCGACGCGAGCCCGTCGCCTCGAGCGCGCAGGCGACGAATACGCTCGACGTCCCCCACGTCCAGCAGCAAGTGCCGCACGTCCGACAGACGCGCTGACGAGGGCGCGGCGAGCACCTCGCCGAGCGGACACGGTCCCAGCAACCCGAAGTCACCGGCGTGTTCGAGCGCCGTTTCGATCCAGCCTTCCAGCAATCGTTGCCGCTCGGCCTTGCCGCCGCCTTGCCAGCGCTCGTCGAAGTCATGCCAGCGCACCGAGGGGTGCGCGGCGCGTAACAGAGGAAGGAGGGTGGACTTGCCCGAGCCGGACGCGCCGCCGAGAACGAAGAGCATGCGCGATGCTATCGCCGACCTCGCGAGGCTTGCATCGTTCGGGTGGCGTACCGCCACCTTCCTGGGACGGGTCAGCGCAGCTCGCTCACGCGTTCCACGCGACCCCCAAAGCCGTTCAGGAACGGCGGAAGCGTCGCCACGTCGATCTCCGCTTCGGAGTCCGCGTCGAAGGTGCGCAGTCGAATCAGCGCTTCCCCGGACCGCACTTCCATGAGCGTCACGGTGGAGCGGGCCGTGCCCGGATGACCGAGCAGGTCGCGCCCGCCGATCCCACCGCTCGCCAGCACGTTCAACCGTCCGCGCCGCCCGGGGTAGAACGCCGCGTGATGCCCGCTGACGTACGTGTGCACTCCCAGGCGCTCGAAGAGCCCGCGCAGCGTCTCGCCGCCTTGCAGAACCTCACCTGCTCGGCTGCGGCCCTCGGACACGCCGAACAAAGGCAGGTGACCGACGACGACGCGCATCGCGGCGGACGTCGCCGCTTCGCTCGACAGTTGCGTCTCTATCCACGCGCGGTCTTGCAACGTCGCGCTCGACGCGTCCACCATCAGGAAGAACACGCCGCCGTGCACGAACGAGAAGGCGAACGGAAAGCGCGAGTCGTCCACGAAGGCGAGCGGAGGACGCCGCGCTTGCCAGTACCGCGCGAGGGCCGCTCGGTCCGCCGCGAACACGAAGCGACCGTTGGCGTCTCTCGCACTCGAACCATCGTGGTTGCCGACCGCGAACCCGTACGGAATGTTCGCTGCGCGCAACTTGGCCGTCACGTCGCGGTCGAAACTCGCCCACATCGCGCGCCGCGTGTCGTCTGTCAAGGCGAGCTTCTGACCGGCGACGACGTCTCCGGCGGACAGGAACAAGTCGGGCTTGAACTCGTTCACGACGCGCCGCATGACCTTCGCGAGCGCCGGGGGGTACGACGTGGAGCCGTACGGTCCGTTGAAGTCGCTCAGGAGGACCACCCGCAAGCCGGGCGCGTCGGTGGCGTTCGTGGAAGAGGGCGACGAGGCCGCCAGTACAAGCAGCGCGCACACGAGCAGTCGACGCATGCAGCGGTTCTAGCATGCCGTCGTAACGCCCACGTCGACGACCGCTCCACGAAAAGGCGGGAGCGATGCGACCGGTCGGGGTCGGCGAGGCTCGAGTTCGCTCGCCTTCACTGGTGCCGAGTCAGCCGAGGTGCGCGCGAAGCCACTGCAGGGCCGTCACGCCGAAGTTCAGCACGGAGATGTGCCCCTCGCCGACGCACAACCGCAACTCCGCCCTGGGGCAGCGTCGCGCGAGCCAACGAGCGTGCGAACTCGGAATCATCCGGTCGTCCTCGCCGTGGAGGAGCAGCACGGGCGCGTTCACCTGCGCGGGATCGAAGCCCCAAGGCGCCACGTACGCGAGGTCGTCGTCGATCAAGGCGCCTGGACCCGCCGCCACGGCGGGATTCACCACGTCGAGGAGCCAAGACCACGTTCCCGCCAGAGCGGCGTGGTCCGCCGCCGTGAACACGGCGGGATCGAAGACGGCCTCGGCCTCGTACCGTTCCTTCTCGGCGCGTCCCGCCGACGCCGCGCGAAGAGACGCCGCGCTGGCCTCGGACATGCCTGCGAACCAATCGAGTTCCTGCGCGTCGAAGGGAGCGAGTCCGGCGATGCTGACGGCCGCCCGGACCCGCTCCGGAAGTAGCGCCGCGCAGGCGAGGGCGTGCGGAGCGCCGCCCGAGTGACCCATCACCGCGAATTGCTCGATCTCCAGCGCGTCCGCGATGGCGGCGACGTCCGAGGCGGCAGAGGCGACGTCTCGGCCCGGCTTGGCGGTAGAGCCGCCGTAGCCGGGCCGGTCGTACGAGAGCCAGCGAAGGCCGAGATCGGCGGCGGCGGCGAGCAGGGGCGCGGGCGGCGCCCCGATGTTCGGCGTTCCATGATGCCAGAACACGCAGAAGTGCTCGCGCCTCGAAGTCGCTTCCGTGTCGTACACGTGAAGCGTTCGACCGTCCGGAAGCCGAAGGTTCGTTTCTGTCACCACTCGCGTAGTGTACCCGGCTCCCGATTCGGAAGCGTCGCGTCACGGCCGCGGCGCGCGAGGACGTGGAACGGGAGGAAACGAGGTCTTGGTGTACGCCTCGCCTCCGCTCTTCGACCTAGTGATGGGTGCGCTACTGCGCCGATGCGCGTGGAGGTCCTCCACGCGCATCATGAAGGCAGCCGAGAAGGAACACCGACCGGCGAAAGGAGGCGAGGATGAACGCCCAATCGTACGTCGCCCAGAACCGCGCCGAGGAGCTCCGCGCCGAAGCCGAACGCGCCCGCCAAGCCCGTGCCGCCTCTACGCCGCACGCCCGCCCGAACCTCCTTCGACTCGTCAAGGTCCTCCTCCTCGCGCGCCAACCGCGCCTCGCGTGATTCGCGGCTCTACCGTCGATTCGTCCCCCTCCCGACCGGGAGGGGTGATCTTTCGTTTCGAACTGTTCGCCCGTTTGACTCCACTCGCGCGGATGCACGCGAGTCGCGTCGCCGCTGCGATGAATATGCGAGCGGGGGAGAGGACGCGTGCGAATCGCAACTCCGCGCTATCGGCGCGGTAGTGGAACGTATGCTGCCCGCGCGAATCGCGGCGGCCATCGTCGTTCGTCTTCAGTCGTCGGGTGACGTGTTCAGTCGCAGCCAGTACAGTCCGAGCGTGGCGATCAACTGATCCAACGCCGCCGATTGCACCGGCTTCACCAGATACGAATTCGCTCCCGCTTCGTACGCTCCCTGCACGTCCCGCGCGTCGCGCGACGACGTCAGCATCACCGTTGGAACCACCGCCAAGTGAGGTTGTGTTCGCAGCCACGTCAGCACCTCCAAGCCCGACAAGCGCGGCAACTTCACGTCCAGCAGCACCAACGCCACGGCGTGATCCGCGCTCAGGTGCGCCACGGCGCGCTCTCCGTCGCTGAGGACCACCAAGTCCACTTTGAGGTTGGCTTTGTGAAACGCTCGCCGAATGAACAACACGTCATCCGGGTTGTCCTCCACCAACACCACCCGCGGAATCACGGTGATGTCCGCACGACGGGCAACTCGAACCAAAAGCAGCTGCCTTCACCCGGAGTCGCCGTCACGCCCACACGACCGTACATACGCTCGACGCCCTTCTTCACGATCGCGAGGCCCACGCCCGTCCCCGGATACTCCTCGGTCGTGTGGAGCCGTTCGAACACCCGCCAAATGCGTTCTTGATGTCGCGCTTCCACTCCGACTCCGTTGTCGCGCACGAGAATCCGTGCGTACTCGCCGTGCAGTTCGCTCCACACGTCCACGGCGGGCGTCCGGCTCGGCGGCACGAACTTCACGGCGTTCGTCAGCAAATTCGTCACGACGAGCAGCAACGTCTTCGGTTGTGCGAGCACCACGGGAAGGTCGTTGGCGACTTGCACCCGCGCGTGCTTCGAAGCGAGCAGTTCGTGCAGGTGTTCGAGGACGACGTCGAACAGCGCGGTGAGCGCGGTGGGTTCGAGCGGCAGTTCCACGCGGCTCAAGCGGCTGTACTCCAGCAAGTCGTGGATCAACGCGTCCATGCGCGCGGCGCTTTGCGCGATGCGGCGCAGCATGTCGCGCCCGTCCTCGTCGAGCGCCGCCCCGTAGTCTTCTCGCACGGCTTCCGCGAAGCCTTGCATGGAGCGAAGGGGCGTGCGCAAGTCGTGCGCGACCGTGTACGAAAACGCCTCGAGTTGCTCGTTCAACACGCTGAGCTCCGCCGTGCGCTCCTCGACGCGTCGTTCGAGCGTGACGTTCGCTTGCTGCAAAGCCTGCTCGGCGCGCACACGAGACGTGATGTCCCAGTTCACCTCCAAAATCGCGCGTGGCGTGCCCTCGGCGTCTCGCTGCAAGGCTTGGCGGCTCAGGACGTGAACGACCTCCCCGTCGTCGCGTTCGTGCCGCAACTCTCCTTGCCAGAACCCCTCGTTCAGCAAGGCGGCCATGACGGCGTCGGGTGATATCGGAAACACCGTTCGAAGCAGCGCGTGGCTATTTCGTCCGAGGGCTTGCGCGGCGGTGTAGCCGTACATCTTTTCCGCCTCGCCATTCCAGGCGGTGATGACGCTGTCGGGCGTGCGGACGATCACGGTTTCGTTGGCGAGCGCGAGCAGTTCGGCTTGCTCTCGTTGCATCTCCTCCGCTCGCTTCTGCTCGGTCACGTCCACGACGACGCGGGCGACGCCGACGATTCGATCGGTTTCGTCACGCAGCGGGTACTGCGTGGTACTCCACGTGCGTCGCTCGGAACTGGCGGGTACGAAACCGCTCATGACCTCGTTGATGGACGCGACGCCCGTTTCCAAGACGCGCCGAAGGCTGAGCGTCGAGGTGCGCGGCAAGTGCGGCAGCACCTCCTCGATGGTGCGGTTCAAGTGCGCTTCCCGAGGAAGGCCGTTGAGGGCGGCGAGGGCCGCGTTGATGTGCACGTACCGCAAGTGCGTGTCGAACACGGCCAAGCCCATCGGGGCGTGCTCGAACGTTTCTTCGAGCAGGCGGCGCGCGAGGACCGGGTCGGGCGTCACGAACCTTCCTCCTCGCCGAACTGCAAGTCTCGCCAGAAGCGGCCGATGGCGCGCATGGTCGCCACGAAGTCTTGGTACTGCACAGGCTTTTGCAAGAAGACGCTCGCGCCCGCCGCGTAGCTCTCCGAGCGATCCGCGTCCTTTTCGGACACGGTGAGCACCACGACGGGAATGTGGCGCATACGCGGATCGTTCTGCAGTTGACGCAGCACGTCGAGACCGCTTCCGTCGGGCAAACTCAAGTCCAAGACCACCAGCGCGGGGTCGTCTTCGGCTCGGTCGGCGTACTCGCCGCGGCGGTACAGGTAGTCGAGCGCTTGCGCGGCGCGCGTCACGGCCGTGACTTGCGTCGCGCCACGCTCGGCGAGCGCTCGCTGAGCGAGCATCACGTCGTCGTCGTTGTCTTCGACGAGCAGGATGTGCCGTGGAAACTCGCGGGGGTCAAGCGTCATGGAGCCCGCCTTCTTGGCGGGGAAGCGCCACGTGAAAGGTCGCGCCTCGATGCAACTCGCCCGTCGCCCAAACGCGTCCGCCGTGCCGAGTGACGATGCGCTGCACCGTCCACAAGCCCAGCCCGACGCCTTCAAATTCGGTGTCGGTGTGCAACCGCTCGAACACGCCGAACAGCTTGGCGGCGTACTGTGAATCGAAGCCGACGCCGTTGTCCTCGATGGTCACGACGACTTCGCTCGGCATGACGTTCGCGCGCACGGTGATAAGAGCCTCCGAGACGTTGCGGGTGTATTTCAGGGCGTTGCCGAGCAAGTTGGCGAACGCGATGCGCAGCGTCGCCGCGTCGCCGAAAACGCGCGGCAAGGGCGCCACGCGCCACAGAACGCTTCGTTCTTCCTGCTCGGGCTCGAGGTCGCGGCGCACTTGATCGACGAGTTCGTTCAAGTCGAGCTCGGTGAAGGTCAGCGGTTGCCTTGCCGCGCGGGCGAAGGCGAGCAGACCTTCGATCATCTCGCTCATACGCTCGGCGGAGAGGCGAATGGTGTCGAGAAACTTGCGGTCGCGTCCTTCCAAAGTCGTGACGCGCGCTTCGAGCAGACGCGAGAAGCTCAGGATGTGACGCACGGGCGCGCGCAAGTCGTGAGAGATCGAGTGGGTGAACGCCTCGAGGTCAGAATTGAGCAGCTGAAGTTCGTCCGCGCGCCGCTCGAGCGCCGCGCGTTGCTGCTGCACGAGCGCCATCGCGTTGACGCGTTCGAGCGCGAGGTGCAGTTGTCGCGCGGCCGTCTCGAGGACGACGCGGTCACGCGTCGTCCAGCGGGGATGGCGGGCGAGTCCGACGACGAGGATCGTCGTTTCGTTCGACACGGCGGGAACGGGCACGAGCGCCAACGCGGTGATGTCAGTCGGAAGAGGAATCCTGGCGCGCAAGTTCGTCACCTCGGCGGCCTCCAAGTACAGCGGGGTGCCGAGCTTCAGTGTTCGTCGGAGTAGCGCCGCCACCCTTCGCTCCTCGGCCGGGTCCGGGATGCTGTCGATGAAACGCGAGGCGTGCGTCTCGTCCACGGCGCGCACGTGCCACCGACCCGCCGCGTGCGTGTAGGTGACGATCGTCGCTTCCGGAAGCAGGTCGAGCAGACCTCGCTGCACCGAGCGAATCAAGTGCTCGGCGTTCGCTTCGACGACGAGTTCGCGAGCGAGCGAGGTGAACGCTTCGAACACCCGATTGCGGGCCGAGAGTTCCTCGCTGGTTTTGATCAAGCGGTACGTACGTTCCTCGACGCGGTCTTCGAGCGTCGCGTTGAGCTCGGCCAACGTCCGCTCCGCTTGTTGGCGTTGGGCGAGTTCACGCTGGGTGTGCTGATGCAACTGCGCGTTGTCCAACGCCAAGGCGGCGCGGCGCGCGAGGTCTTGTGCGACGCGCAAATCCTCCTCGGTGTACGTGCGTTCCTCGCCGAAGGTGAGCAGTTCGAGGACGCCAAGCGCCCGTCCGCGAGCGACGAGCGGCACGTCGATCACCGAGCGTAACTCGATGCGCTCGATGAAGTCCACTTGCTCGGCGGGCAGGATCGAACGCAGCGCCGCCACGTTGACGACGGGCAGGAGGATGGCCTCGTTCGTACGGAACGCCAAGCCGACACCGGCGGGCGCGTCGGGCGGCACGGGATAGGTTTGCCAGTACGCCTCGAGGCTCGGAAGCCACGCGGCGTCCTTGTGCGTCACGACGAGCGGTCTCAGTTCCCCGGTGTCGCTCGGGAGAAAGACGCCGCAACAATCGGCGAGGCGAGGCACGACGAGGTGCGCGATGTCGTGAAGTACCGCTTGCGGATCGAGCGAGGAGGACAGCAACTCGCCCGCGTACGCGAGGAGATCGGCTCTTGCCCGCAACGCCTGCTCGTGCTCCAGCGCCCGAGTTCGCTCCAACGCCTGCGCGGTGTGCGCGGCCAAGTCCGCCAGGACGACGCGCTCGGCTTCACCGAACGTCCGCTCGTGATCGTACTCGAGGACGAGCGCGCCGACCTTGCGCGTTTTCCCTTGCAAGGGCAAGGCGGCGACGGCGAGCGGTTGCGCGCGTTCGAACGCTTCGCGAGGCGGTTGGAGCGCGGTGAAGCTCAAAAACATCGGGGCTCCGGCGCGAAGGGCGAGCGCTGCGGGCGAGTCGTCGTCCGCGCGAACGTGCGGCGAAGGAGACGAGGCGCGTCCCGACGCGTCGAGGGCGGCGAGCACTTCGAAGTGCTCGCCGCCCTCGACGAGCCGCATCACGACGCCCGAATCGGCGCCCGTGAAGTCCAGCGCTCGCTGCAAAACGAGGCGCGTGACGTCCGCCGTGCCCGTCGTCTGCAAGACTTCACGGGCGAGGTCTTGCAGGCGGGCGCGAAGCGTCTCGTCGTGCTTGCGTTGCGTGATGTCACGGAAATGCACGCCCAGCCCGTCGCCGTACGGAAAGATACGCATCGCCAACCAAGCGTCACGCCGAGGAAACAGGCCCTCCACGTCGATGGTGAGGCGTTCGTGCATCGCTCGGCGTCCGGCGGCTTCCAAAGGCGTCCCGAGCAAGTCGGGAAAGAGCGTCCAGAGATTCTTGCCCAAGAGCGCCTCGACAGCTTGCTCGACGAAAACCGCGCCATGTTCGTTGACGTACGTGATGCGCCATGTCTCGTCGACAGTGAAGAACGCGTCGGGCAGGCTGTCGAGAACTGCCGGAAGGTCGACGGGAGAGGAGGCATGGTCGGGTGTCGTCATCGAAGTACTGCAAATTTTACGAAGGCGGCACGTCCGAATGACATGACCTCACTCCATTCTTCTCGAAATCAAGAGAGTATGAAGAATTTACTCATCTTGACGAAAGCAGCCAAATCGAGCCGTCCACGCCGATTCGCCGACTCGGTCGCGAACGAAGGGTCGTGCCCGACGGACTCTTACGCCTCTAAGTCAGCGGAGGGCAGGGTGAAGCGTACCGTCGTGCCGCTCCCCTCGTGCGGTTCGATCCAGATGCGGCCTCCATGCCGCTCCACGACGCGGCGGCACACGGCGAGGCCGATGCCGTTTCCACCCGTCAAGGTGCGGTTGTGCAATCGCTGGAACATATCGAACACCTTGTCCGCGTACTTCGGGTCGATGCCCATTCCGTTGTCGGCGAGGGCGAAATGCACCCACGCGCCCATCTTCCACGCCGCCAAAGTCACCCTCAGCGGTTCTTCGCGGCGGAACTTCAAGGCGTTGCCGAGCAGATTCGCGAGAAGCTGGCGCACTTGCGCCGCGTTTCCCTGCACGAGCGGCAAACTCCCGCACTCCGCGTGCGCGTCCTCCGGCCACGGCAACGCGCGGCGCACGTCCTCCCACACGCGCCGCACGTCCAGCGTGCCCAGAGGCGGTTCGTCCGTGACGTTGGCGAGGGTCAAGACGTCACGCACGAGTTGCCGCGCGCGAAACACCTGCTCGTTGATGTGCATGAGGTACGCGTCGGCCCGCTCGTCGAGCTGCCTGCCTTGATAGCGGTGCCGAAGGATGTCCGCGTACGCGCCGAGAATGCGCAGCGGTTCCTGAAGATCGTGCGAGGCGACGTACGCGAATTGCGAAAGATCACGGTTGCGCCGCTCGAGCTCCGCGTTCTTCGCTTCCAAAGCCAACTTGCTCGCCTCGACTTCACGCGTGCGCTCCTGCACGCGCGCCTCCAAAGTGCGGTTGAGCTTGAGAATCTCGAGTTCAGCGTGCTTTCGGCGCGTGATGTTCTCGTGCGTGACGACCGCGAAGCACGTGCCGTCCTGCTCGAAGCGCGTGACCCGCGCGACGAAGTAGCGCTCCTCGGTCGGCGAGTGACAAGGGTACTCCAACTCGAACGTCTTGACGCGCTGCGCGAGAACGTCACGAATGCCCCCGGCGATGCGAAGCGCGTCGTCGCGGTCTTCACCTTGAGTTTGGTCGCAGACGCGCAGGTAGTTCGATCCGACGCCGCTGCGACCGTCATCGCCATTTTCGCGCGCGAATGCCGCCCACGCGCGGTTCACGGCGAGAATCTCGCCGTTCTCGTCGAGAATGGCGATGTTCGCGCAAAGGGCGTCGAACGCGCCAATCGCGAATCGGTCGGGAGTGGCGGCCGTGACCACGCCTTAAGGTAGCATCAAGGACTGGCGAGCACTGTCAGTCGAATCTGCAACTCGAACGGGGCCGGCACTGCCGTAGGCTAAGGAAATGCGTTCCAAATCCTTCACCTTGCTGCTCGTCGAGGACGAACTCGCCGACGCGGCCCTCTTTCAAGACATGCTCGCCGAGGTAGGCGGCAGCATGACGGTTCATCACGTCGAACACGGCCAAGCAGCGCTGGACTTCCTCACCCGCCAAGGTGAGCACGCGGACGCGCCGCGCCCGGATCTCGTGGTGCTGGATCTGAACATGCCCGTGATGAACGGACACGAGTTCCTCGCGCAAGTCAAGCAGCTGGAGCGGGTGCGAAGCATCCCGGTCCTGGTGCTGTCCACGTCGGACCGCCCGGAGGACGTGCATCGGTCGTACGACGCGCAGGCCAGCGGGTACGTGGTGAAGCCGGGAACATACCAGGAGTACACGCGGGTGCTGGAGACGGTCCAGGCGTATTGGCAAGGCGTGCTGAGCCTACCGAGCTTCGCCGACCTCCAACTCGATCACCGCACCCCCGAGCGCGACCACTGAGACCGCTCGAATCGAGCCAGCGTCTTTTCGCTCGCCGCGCCGTGACCTTCGACGACTCGCCGCTCGTGAGTTCGTATCGTCGAGGCAACGCGGAAGACTGCATGTACCGAACGGCCCGACTCGCGCTCGTTGCCTGACCTCACCTGCCACCTCGCAAATCACGACGCACGACGCTTCGCCCCTCGGAAACGGCCCGGTCGTCCTCGACGGAACGCCCGCGCGCACGTACTTCTCCCGGTTCACGCGAGTCTCCGTGCACCCTCGGCTGCTTTCGAGTCACGCCCGTCAGGGTCGGGCCGACCGAGCGTCGCTGAACAGACCGTCGGGGAGGACGAGGAGAGGAAGCTTGCGGACGCGCGGGACCACGCTACGTCATCAAGACGTCACGGGCAGGATGAGGCTCGACACGCCTCCTTCGCCGTGCGCGACGATCCGGTGCGACACCGCCATGCGCGCGCTCAACGCCGGGTCGAGACCCGTGCCGAGGTTGCGCGCGTACTGAGGATGCGAACCACCCGAGATCAGCACGCGCACGCGCGTCCCGGCCGCGAAGCGGTGCGCGACCGCGTCGAGCGCCACGCGTACGCTCGACGTCCGGTCCGCGTCGCTCAAACGGCGAAAGCCGTCGCTGACGTTACGACTTCCACCTCGCGCGTCCACTTCCACCAAACGCACGAACACGTCCGCGTGCGGATTGTCGCTGTGGTGCGCGAGCTCCACCTCGGGTACGCCCGCCACTTCCAGCGGCTCGGTCAACTCAAGGCTCGTGAACGTCAAGACGTCCGCGCGGGCCGAAAGCGCGCGGACGTCTCGGTACCCGCCGTTCGTCAAGAGCTGCCCGCCGATCGTCGGGGTGGGCGTCGCCGGATCGTACGTGAACGTGGACGGCGCGGCGGTGGCGGGCGGCGGGTCGGCGCTCAGCGCGCCGCCGGGGTGCAGGTACAGCGTGCTCGGACGGGTCGGCGGGGGCCACGCGGGCAAGTCACGCCACGTCTTCGCGCCCGTGACGAACACCCGTACGGGCGCGGCGCGACGACGAGCTTTTCCGCCGAGGTGCTCGTCGAACCACTCCAGGCTTTCGCGCGTCATGACGTCGTTGCCCTCGCCGTGGGCCCACGGCCCGACCGTGAGGGCGACGTCCACGCCCCGTTCGTGCAGCCGAGCGTACTGCGTCAAGGTCTGATCGAGGAAGATGTCTTGCCACCCGCCTATCAGCAGCACGGGAACGCGAACGCGCTCCAAGGCTTCCCCGAGTCGCCGCGACTTCCAGTACGGATCGTTCGCGTTCGTTCGCGTCAGGAAGTTCGCGTACGACGCCGCGAACGGTCCCCCACCGAGGTGATGCTCGCCTGCCGGAAGGAGGGGCAGCGCGTCGAACGCGGGGTCAAGACGCCGTTTCGCCGTAACGCGGTCGATCAGGAGGCCGAGGGTGCCGCGTTCTTGCCGCGAGACGGAGTCGAACCACGACAGCAGCAAGTCCAGGCGGAAGGCGCCCGCGCCGTGCGCGGAGTGGTAGACGTCGTGTACGCCGATCTGGATGACGGCGGTCTTGAGTTCGGGTGGTGGGTCCATCAGCAGCGCCCACTGCGTGAAGCCGAGGTACGAGGCGCCCAGCGTGGCGAAGGTGCCGTCGAACCACGGCTGCTCGCGCAACCACGCGACGGTGTCCGCGCCGTCCTCGACTTCGCGCGCCATGGGCTCGAACGGACCGCCGCCCGAGCCGAAGGTGCCGCGCGTGCTTTGCAACACCACGCGGTAGCGGCGCGCGGCGAACGCCGTGGCGAAAGTCGCGGCGAGGAGGTCGCTGCGACCGTAAGGATTGCGAAGCAGCAGCGTGCCTCGCACGTTTCCCGTCGGCGTGTACACGTCCGCGAGCAGGCGAGCGCCGTCACGCATGGAGATCGGCACGGCGCGCGTGACGGTGTAGGGCGCGCCCGGCGGGAGCTTCATGACGCGGGTGTTGAGGGCGTCGAATGCCCGCAGCAAGCGTGAAGGTGGTGAGGCGGCACGATCTGGGGTCGTCATCGAGAAGCTCCTGTCGGGCGGGTCCGCGCGGGTCAAGGACGTGAGAGGCTGGCGTGGTCGTGTTTTTCTACTGTAGTCCGTGTCGAAGCCTTCGAGGAGACGCGTCCTTTCGGTCACGGCGCAACACCATGTAATTCGGTCACTCGTTGGGATGCTCAGGCTGCGTGAGCGGGCGCTACAACGGCACGCGTGCAGGTGCTGAAGTGCTTCTTGCCCGAAGCGTCGTGGCAGCGTCGAAGCGAGGTGTTCCGCCGTGGCGGCCATTCGTGGTATCCGACGCACTCGCACGGCGGCGCGGACTTTCGGTCGTGAGGAGATCGAAGCCGTTCTTGTCGTACGCTTCCCGGTATTTCGAGCAGCGCCCTTGGCGTCTGGATCACGAAGTGGCCGAGACGTTCGTCGAATGGTGCGGCGAAGTGAGCGGCGGTGAACTTCGAGAAGCCATGACCGTGGACGCGCAACACGGTTCATGCGCCGGGGAGGAGGTCGGCCTTGTGATGGGCCTCCAGCGTGCCTGCGTCTTTCGAAGTCATCGTTGTTCTTCTCGTGGTCTTTCTTGCAGCGAGAAGGTGTCACCTTCGAGGCGCACGTCGAAGAGCGCGTCGAAGCCCTCGGCGAACGTCGGGGACTGCAGGCGCTTCGAGGTGGCGAACACGGCGACGTCCGGCACGCGCGCTTTGCCTTCGCGGTTTCGGTTGCGCGCCAGCGAGCCACGCACGTCCGGTACGAAGAAGTACCCCGTGACGGTCGCGCCAAAAGCGCGTCCGATCGAGACGAGGTCCGCGCGTTCTTCCACCGCCGCGTTGGTGTTGTCCACGACCACGCTTCGTCCCGCTTGCAAAGCCTCACTGACGAGTTGGCGTTGCCGCCGTGACTTGTCGCGGTTGTTCGGGAAGAGGTCCTTGCTGACGAGCACGTGCGTGACCGCGAAGCGTGCGCGGTAGAAGGTGGACTTCCCGGCGCCCTGTAGACCGATGAGCAGCGCGAGTTCGAGCGGCGAGGAATCGGGCATCTCGTCAGCGGGAGGGCCGCGCGTCCCAAGGTGCCGATGGGCACGTACCCTTCGAGGCTTCCCCCCCGCCGAGCGGAATTCGGGCGGACGGCGGATGGAACGAGCTCATTGGATCGCGATTCATGGCGGCCCCTGCGCCGAGTGTAGTGCTTCCGCTCGGCACAAGCATGGGGCGCGTCGCGTTCGCCGAATTCGGGGGAGGGTGCGAGGAGGCGCCGCGAAGACGAGCACCACGGAATGAGAGGCGAGGGCCGATGTCCACGTCGGCCCTCGCCTCTCATTCCCGAACCGCGCCTCGGTCAGTTGCTGAGAGGCGGCGGATCGTCCTGCAAGCAAAGCAACCCCTTGAGGCGCTCGACGACGTCTCCGTACGCGGACGCCCGACCGTCATGCCACGCGCGGCGACGCTCGTCTTTTTCCTGCAGGGCTTGAGCTTGCTCTTCGAGCCGGTATTGTTCGAGGGACGCCAAAAGCGCACGCATCTCGTTCGTCCGGGCTTCTGCTGAAATGGTCACGGTCACTCTCGTTTCGTCCTGCTCGGTCCGAGCCTTCGTCGTTCGGTCGGTTGGACGTACTGGCTCGGATGGATAGAGGCGGGTTCGACTGGACGTCCGCCGCGTTCATGGAAGCGCGAGCCGAATGAAGCGAGACGGTCGGTGGGCCGCGTGGGCGGTGGGGCGCCCTCCCTCGGGACGAAAGCAATCCAAGGCAGAGCGAGCATGCACGGTCTTGAAGTGGGCAAGTGTCACAGTAGGGGGTGCCTGACGTCCACATTGTTCCATGACTGCCTTTCGGCGAGAAGGCTGGGTCTTTTGTGGTCCGTGCCAGGATTGGAAACGACAAGTCGAGTTACACTGACGAAGTAGTTTTCCAAAGGACGCAGTGAATGAGACGCGCACCGGGTGAATCACGGTGGGCGACTCCGTTTTTGGAACGCGAGGAGTATGACATGGCTGTTGGTAAAGTGAAGTGGTTCAACGCAGAAAAAGGCTTTGGTTTCATCGAGACGGCGGGCAGCGCCGACGTGTTCGCGCACTTCAGCGCCATCCAAGGTTCGGGCTTCAAGAAGCTCAACGAAGGCGACGAAGTCGAATTCGAAATCGAGCCTGGCCAGCGCGGCAAAGGCCCGCAAGCCAAGAACATCGTGGTGACGAAAGCGGCTCCCGTGAGCGAGTACGCCGAACGTCCCCGTCGCGACAGCCGCTGGTAATTCGGCGCGCCGCGACGAGCCTGCGATAAGAGCAGAGAGAATCGAACTCGATTCTCTCTGCTCTCGTTTCGAGCGCGGACCATGAACCGTACGTCCCCAAAACGATCTCGAGGTCGTGTGCAACTTCCGCCTTGACCGAAGCGCCGTGATGCGGTGATCTTCGAACGTTCAAGGAATCCGGCACGACCAGCCGCGAACGTCGGCGAACAGGAGACGAATGCCGAAAGACGACATGGCCATCGAAGCCCACATTCCACCAAAGGCCATTCACGCCGCGCTCGCGGCCTTGCGCTTGCAAGACGAGGTGGCCGACGTGCAGTGGGACGTCGCGAAAAGCAAGCCGTCACGACCCACGAAAGTGTACTTCCAAGCGGAACGCATCGAAGCCTTGCGCGAAGCCAAAAATCGCTTGGAGCGCTTGTTGAACGAGGCGGGGTACGATCTGTACCCGTGAGCCTGAGCGCTCAAAACCCCAATTGCTGAAGTGCCGCGCTTTATGCTTTATGCGCGGCACGAACGCTTTTTTTCGTCTGGCGGGTGAAAGCTCGGGTCCTAGACGCTTGGGTCGAGGATGACCGCGCGCCCTTCGGCCTTCCCAGGCTCGTGGGCGCTGATGGCAAGGCCAGCTTCGGTCGGGAGGTCTTCTCTCAAGGCGCCTTGGGAAGCGAGAAGCCGAACAGCGCGCCCTGACCGACGTGGCCTTCGGCCCATACGCGGCCGCCGTGCCTCACGACGACGCGCTTGACGTTCGCGAGACCCACGCCGGTACCTTCGAAGTCCCGCTCGTGATGCAAACGCTGAAAGACGCCGAACAGCTTGTGCTCGTACCTGGGGTCGAAGCCGACGCCGTTGTCGCGCACGAAGATCACGTCTTCGTCCACGCTCGCTTCCGACCACACTTCGATCACAGGGTTCGGCGTGTGCCGCGTGTACTTCACGGCGTTTTCGAGCAGGTTTTGCATCACCGAGCGCAGCAATCGCGCGTCTCCCCACACGAGCGGCAACGACTTGACGCGCCACGTCACGTCGCGTCCGTGCGTGTGAGCGTGCAAGTCCGCCTGTATGTCGCGCACGAGACGTTGCACGTCCACGCGCTCGAAGCGCAACTCTTCACGCGACGCTCGAGACAACGTCAGCAGCGCTTCGATGAGCCCGTTCATGGTGTGCGCGGCGCTCTCGATCGTGTTCATGTACGCGTGTGCCTGCTCGTCCGGGTAACGTTCCAGGCGGCGGCGCAGCAAGGTCGTGAAGCCGCTGATGTGCCGCACGGGCGTGCGTAAATCGTGCGACACCGAGTACGCGAACGCTTCGAGGTCCTGGTTGGCGAGTTCCAATGCCTGTTTTTGCCGCGCGAGGAGGCGTGCTTGCGCTTCGAGCGCGGCGTTGCGCTCCTCGAGTTGCGTCGTGCGTTCGGCGACCGTGCGCTCCAACGCTTCGTTGAGCTCGCGCAAGTTCGCCTCGGCCGATTGCGTGCGCAGCAAGGCTCGCACGGTCGCGAGCAGCACCGTGGGCTCGATCGGATGCGTGAGGTACGCGTCCGCGCCGCCCTCGAGGCCCATCACGCGGTCCGCGCTCGACAAGTGCGCGGCGGACACCATGAGAATCGGCACGTGCGCCGTTTCCTCCTCGGCGCGCACGAGTCGCGCGACTTCGAAGCCGCTCATGTCCGGCAAGTTCACGTCCAGGATGATCGCGCTCGGAAGGTCGCGCGCCACGTCCAAGGCCGTACGGCCGGTGGCGGCTTCCAGCACGTCGTACCCACCGTGCCGAAGCGTGCGAACCAGCACGTACCGTCCGGCGTCGTTGTCGTCGACGATCAGCACGCGTGGCGGCGCGCTGTCAGGCACGGCCTTCCTCCGAACGCGCGGCCGCGCCGCGCAGCGCCGCCGTGAAGGTCGCGTTGTCACCTTGATACAACCGCTCTTTGGCGTGCGCGGACGCGCCCAGCGCTTGAAACTCGCGGTGAAGCGCGTCCGTCAGCGGTTGCGACGTGACGATCAACACCGGGACATCGCGCGTCGCCTCGTCGGCTCGTAAAGCCTGCAAGACCTCCTGTCCGGACACGTCGGGCAAGTTGAGGTCGAGCACGATGACGCGGTGCGCGCGTGTGCGCGCCGCGGAAAGCCCCGCCTGTCCGTGGTGCGCTTCTTGCACGGTGAAGCCTTCGCGTTGGAGCAGCGTCCTCAGCAAATACCGATCCGAGGCTTGATCGTCCACGAGCAGGACGGTGCCGCTTTGCACCGCCGAGCCGTCTTGCTCGGGCAGGACGAGTGGAACGTTCGAGGCGGCGATCCCCGCGTACACCGCGGGCAGAACCGCGAAGAACTCGGAGCCTTCGCCGAGGGTGCTGATGACGCCGACGTGCCCACCGAGCAACTCGGTGAAGGTGCGCGCGATCGACAAGCCGAGGCCCGTGCCGCGCGGCACCTTCATCATCGGCGTGCGAAGCTGCGAAAAGTCCTGAAAGAGCTTTTCTCGATCGCCGGGCGCGATGCCGATGCCCGTGTCACGCACCGCGAAACGTACGACGCCGCGCGACGCGTCGTACGACGCGGACACGCGCACATCGCCGTGAGACGTGAACTTGAGGGCGTTGGCGATGAAGTTGCGCAACACTTGCGACACCTTGCCTTCGTCCGTCGAGAGGCGCGGTACGTCCAGCGGCTCCTCGAAGACCAGCTTCACGTCCGGATTCGTGACGAGCGGCGCGAACAAGGCGCGCAAGGTGCCGAACAAGGCACCGACTTCGAACGTCGACACGTGCACGTCCGTCTTGCCCGCCTCGACTTTCGCGAGGTCCAGCAAGTCGCCGACCATCGCCAGCAAATCGCTGGCCGCGCCTTGAATGAGCGTGACCTGCTTGTGCTGCTCGTCCGTCAAGTCCCCGTCGAGGCGCGCGAGCAGAAAGCCGGCGAGGCCCAGAATCGAGTGAAGCGGCGTGCGGAACTCGTGACTCATGTACGACAAAAACGTCGACTTGAGGTCGTTCGCTTCACGCAAGCGCTCGGCTTTCTCTTCGAGTTCCGCGTACAACGCGACCACGCCGCGGTTGGTTTCTTCCAACTCTTGGTTGAGCGACCGCAAGCGCTCTTCTCGCTCGGCGAGTTCGGCGAGCGCGCCCATCAATTCTTGGTTGTGCTCTCGCAACTCGCCGAGCACGCCGACGGGGTGTGTGCGGGCGAGGGCGTCCACGGCGCGTCGGAGATCCGCCGCGTTGACGTCGGACGGCAAGCGCTTGCCGACTTCCACGATCGTTCCGCCGCCGGGTCGCGCGCGCACATCGAAGGTGTCCATGAGGCGTTTCGAGCCGAGCAGGCCCACGCCGAGCCCGGTGGTGGACGCGTACGTGCCGCTCAACACCTTGTCCAGCTGGCGAATGCCCGGCCCGCGGTCGCTCACGGTCATCGACAGCGTCAACGGCGCGGCGTTCGTGTCCACGTGGAACTCCACGGTGCCGCCGCCCGCGTAACGCAAGGCGTTGCGCGCGAGTTCCGACACGACGGTGGCCACGCGCGCTTGCTCTTGCGGTCCGAGCCCGAGCGCGCCCGCGAGGTGCTTGGCGCGCCCGCGCGCGTCCACCAAGTCCTGCTCGGATTGCACGTGCACCGTCAGCAACTTCACGCGCGGGCCTCTTTCACGACCAGTACGCCCGCGTCGTCTCGGTCCCGCGAGAAGTCGCGGTAAAGCACGCCCGCGATGAGGGTGGCGGGCTTCATCAAGAGTCCCGGGTAACGCTCCAGGCTCCAAGTGGACGTCAGACCGTCCGAGTGCATCACGAGCGTGCTGTCACGCGTCCACGGGCGCGTGTCTTCGTGCACGCGCGGCGTGGTCAAGCCGAGCGTGCCGTTTTGCGATACCAGGCCGCGCCGTCCTTCGGCCGTGACGATCGTCGCGCTGACGTTGCCCATGCCGCTGAACGTCACGACGCCGTCGCTCGGCTGCACGCGCGCCACGCCCGCCACGCCGCCGCGCGTGCCGCGCAAGCCGTGATGCACGGCGGCGAGCACGTCGTACGGCGCGGCGGCGGCGTGCGCGTGAAACGCGTCCAAGGCAGCGCGCGCCGCCTCGTGCGCGCCTACTCCGTGCCCGAGGCCGTCGACGAGGAGCGCGCCGAGATGTCCGCCACGCACGCTGATCGCCACGCCGTCTCCGCACACGCGCTCGCGAGGATGCGCGACGAGCAGCACCCCGAAGTCGAACGCCGAGGAAGCCTGCGGCGGCGTGGTGTACATGCGGGCGAGCACGGCCGTACCGAGGTCGGGCACCGAGTGGAAATCGAACACGCTCGCCAGACGCCGCACGGCGCCAAGGCCGGTGCCCGGCGTGCCCGCCGTGGAGTACCCGTCGCGCAGCACCTCGGCGGGTCGCGCCACGCCCGGCCCACGGTCGAGCGCCAGCACGTCGAGGCCCGTCACGCCTTCGAGCTCGAACGGTTGCACGAGCAATTCGCCGCCACGCGCGTGCTTCACGAGGTTCGACGCGAGTTCCGTGACGATGATCGCCACTTCGCCTTGCCGCACTTCCGTCATGCCGAGGATGCGCGCGAGCGTCACGCTCGCGCGTCGCGCCTCGCCGACACCGCTGTCTTCTTGCACGGCGCACTTCAAGCTTTCGCGCACATCGTCACTTCCATTTCGTCGCGATGACGCGCGTGCCCACCCCGGGGGTGGACTGAACTTCGAAGTCGCTCATGAGCCTCTTGGAGCCGCCGAGGCCGAGACCGAGACCGCCGCCCGTGGTAAAGCCGTCTTGAAGCGCGCGCGCCACATCGGGAATCCCGGGGCCTTGATCTTCGAAGGTGAGGCGCACGCCGATGCGTCCGCCCAGCTCGACGCGCTCGAGGCGCGCGAGGCCGCCGCCGCCGTGAATGAGCGTGTTACGCGCGAGCTCCGAGGCGGCCGTGACGAGTTTCGTCTGCTCGACGAGGCTGAAGCGCGTGTCCACGGCCAGTTGTCGCACCGCGTGCCGCACGCGCACCACGTCTTCTTCGCTGCGAATCGGCAACGTGTCAAGAGAAGCGGTCGTCACGCCCGCCCCCGAATTCGGTGCGCCGCGCGTCGATGGAGGCGCGCAGACGCCCCATGCCTTGCTCTACGTTCAAGGCGGTGCGCACGTGCTTCCACGTCACGCCGAGTTCCACGAGCGTGATCGCCACGGCCGGTTGCATGCCGACGATCATCGTGTCCGCGTCGAGCACGCGGCTCATCGCGGCGATGTTGCCGAGCACCCGACCGATGAACGAGTCGACGATGTCGAGCGCGGAAATGTCGATGAGCACGCCGCGCGCGCCCGTCTTGACGATCATGTTCGTGAGGTCGTCTTGCAAAGCGAGCGCGAGCCGATCGTGCATGTCCACTTGAATCGTGACGAGCAGGCAATCGCCGAGCTTGAGAATCGGAAGGCGGTCCATGCCGCCGTTACGCGAGCGGACCGCGCGCGACGCGGAAGCCGCTGCGTTCCATGGCGACTTGAATGGCGTCCGCGAGGGACGCTTTCGTAAGGACGCCGCTGAGGTCGATGCCGAGATGCACGATGGTCTGCGCGATTTGAGGGCGGATGCCGCTGATGATGCACTCCGTGCCCATGAGTTGCGCGGCTGCCACCGTGCGCAGCAGGTGCTGCGCGACGAGCGTGTCGACGGTCGGAACGCCGGTGATGTCGATGATCGCGATCGTCGCGCTCGTCTCGACGATGCGCGTGAGAAGCGTCTCCATCACGATTTGCGTGCGCTCGCTGTCGAGGGTGCCGATGAGCGGCAACGCCACGACGCCTTCCCAGACTTTCACGACGGGCGTCGAGAGTTCGAGCATCTCTTGGCGTTGCCGCTCGATGATCGTTTCACGGCTGCGTTGGTACACCTCGACGGTGTAAAGCCCCAAGCGGTCGAGGAGCGTCGTGATCGTCCACAACGCCTCGGCGAGATCCACGATGGAGGTGTCGGCACGCAGACGCTCGAACAGCGGTTGCTTGAACGAGAAGACGAACGTCGCGACTTCCGAGAAGGTGAAGCCTTGAGCGGCGCGTTGCCTCGACAAGCTTTCCAGGAACGCGCGCACGCCCGTCCACGGCTCGCCTTGAACGTCGTTCAAGGCGCCGCTTTGCACGGCGCGCGTGAAATGCCGCAAGAAGTCTTGCGATTGCATGCGCAGTTCCGCTTCCCCGATCAAATCACGGCGAAACGTGGCCGAGGCCAATTGCTCGCCGACCCAGCGTTGCAGCAACGCGTCCGGGTCATGCTGTACGGCTTGTACGATCCATTGGTCAGAGTTCGTCATACGTCAATATGCTTCCGTCGAGCTCGAGGCGGGCCGACGCCTTTGCGAGGAGTGTAGCAGCAAGCGCTTCGTGCGGCGTCACGAGAGCTCGGATGAAGGGGGACGGTCGGGCGCGAACAGCACGTGGTGAAACCAAAAGGCGTTCAAGGCGCTCAAGGCCGCCTGGAGTCGCTCGGGCGTGTCGGGCTTGATCAGCACGGCGTTCGCGTACTGCTGGTACGCGCCGCGCACGTTGTGATCGTCGTCGTGCCCGGTCAGCACGATGATGGGCATCGCCGAGGTGCTCGGATCGCTTTTCAAGTGCCGCAGCAACTCCAAGCCGGACAAGGAGGGCATCACGAGGTCGAGCAGCATCAAGCGCGGAGGATGCTCGCGTACCGCCGACAGGGCTTCTTGGCCGTCGCGCGCCACCTGCACGTCGAAAGCGGGATTGATGCGTTCGAGAAGTCGACGCGTCAGGTACGAATACCCTTCGTTGTCTTCGGCGAGCAGCACGGGAAGTGAACGTGTCGACATGGATTCTCCCCGTTCAGCTTACCTCGCTTTGTCGCGGCGTGGACGACGCCACCTCGGTGGCCGAAGCGAACGACGGCCAGGAGGACTCGCTCAAATGCCCGCGGCGTGCTCGCGTTGCTCGCTCGGCTGCACGTCATCGAGCCGCACGCCTCGCCGCAACCGCTCGAATTCGAACACGCTCAAATCCAGCGTGGTGTACCGCCCGTCGAGCAGCACCTCCGCCACGCCACGCCCGATTCCCGGCGCGTGCATCACGCCGTGGCCGCTCAAGCCGCACGCGAACAGCAAGTTCCGCATATCCGGGTGCGGACCGATCACGGCGTTCTGATCGAAGGTGTTCAGCTCGTAATGTCCCGCCCAAGCGTCCACCAGCGTCACGCGCTCGAAGCCGCGCACGCGACGCGCCAACGCCGGACGCAGCACCTCCTCGAACAACGCGTGATCCACGCCGAGGTCCTCGGTGTCCGGATCGTCGTGCGGCAACGGCGACGTCACCGCCATGAATCCGCCTCCGTACGGCCTCGCGTACAGCCCTCGTCCGTCCGGCAGGGGCTCGACGAGGTTCACGAAGCCCACCGGGGGCGTGTCCGCGTGGAACACGAAGGCGCTGCGTTTACGCGACTCGACCGGCAACGGCACGCCTGCCTGCGCCGCCACCCGGCCCGCTTGCGCTCCGGCGGCGTTCACGACGCTCTCCACCGTCAAGGAGGTGCCGTCGTCGAGGTGGACGCGTTCCACCCGCTCACGCCGAACGTCCATCGCGATCGCGCGCCGGGGAAGGAACTCGGCGCCGAGCGATTCGGCTTTTCGCCTCAACGCGTCGAGGGCGCGCCTAGGATCGAACCAGCCTTCCCCTCCTTGCCCGAGGGTTCCGGCCCCGAGACCGTTCGGACGCAACCACGGCAAGCGGTGCGTCAGCGTCTCGACGTCCAGGAACGCGACGTGCGCGCCGTGGCGGACTTGTTGCTCGTGCGCGTCACGCAGGCGGGCGACGCCTCGAGGCGCGGCGAGCACCAAGTACGGACAGTCCTGGAAGCGAAGGTCGACGATCTCGTCGTTCACGCCGAGGTGCTCGGAGGCGTTCTTGTAGAAGTCGTACCCGACGCGGGACAAGGCGACGTTGGCGCCGAGGTGGAATTGGGTGCGAATGGCGCTGGCGGAGCGGGGAGTGGAGGCGCGGGCGTAGCTGGCGTCGGGTTCGAGCACGACGACGCGCGGCGCGCCGGGATGGCGGGCGAGGAAGTAGGCGACCGAGCAGCCGAGGATGCCGCCGCCGACCACGACGATGGGTGCGCGCGAAGGAGAAGTCATGATGGTTCCTGGAGGCAGCATACGCGCTGCGCTTCACGCGTGCTTTCCGTCGTTTCCGTGAAGCGTGACCCGACCAAGGAGCCCGCTTCGTCGGTGTGCCCTAGGTGACTCCAGCCTCGCGAGCCGAGCGTCGCGTTCCCCGCCCGCGTCGCTGGCGGGGACGGGAGAAGGGGTTCCATGGCTGCGCCGAGCGCCAGGCAGACCGAGTCGGTTCCGGGCGGCGTGACGAGTTGAAGCCCGAGGGGAACTCGGGCATGATGGTCTTCCCGAGGCACGCCCCGCCCGCTTCACGCAGGCGCGTCGCGATGGAGGCGTCCCGGTCGGGAACGCGGTCGGCGAGAATGCGCGAGGCGCAGGTGGTGCGGACGCCCTCGGTGTCCACGAGGTCCTTGACGGCAATGGGAATGCCATGCAGGGGACCGAGGTCGCGTCCCGCTCGCAAGTTCCTCGCGAAGCGCGGCGTCCTCGGTAACGGTGATGAAGGCGTTCAAGGTCGGCTGTGCGGCATGGAGGCGGTCCAGGCACATCCGCGTGACCTCGACGGGGGAGACTTGGCCCGCGCGGTACTGCGCCGCGAGGTGCGTGATGAACCCGAACTCGAGGGGTGCCGCTCACGACTCGCCTCCTTCCAGGCCTTTGAAGGGCTGAAGGGTGCCGAGGCCGAGCTCGATGACGCGCGCGTCGGCTCGCAAGATCACTTCGAGGGCGAGCGCGGCGTTTCGCGGGTCGGTCAGGGTGACGTGCACGCCCGAGAGCGCCGCGAGGCGCTGCACGGTCGGAGCGTCGAGCGCCGAGCGGGGCGCTTCCTCATTCACGGATGCGCCTGCGCATCGTCACGGCGTGCGCGGCCATGCCTTCGGCGCCAGCATCTGCTGTGAACTTGCCGCGTCGGGCGCGACCGTCCTCGTCGGCTACTCGCGTGGCGCGCGCCGAGCACCTCGCCTCGCAACTCGACGGGCCGCGCCGCGCCCTGCGCGTTCAAGTGGACGACGGCGCGTCCGTCGCACTCGCCGCCGAAAGCGTGCGAAGCACCGAGGGCCGTTTGGACGTCCTCGTGAACAACGCGGGCGTCACGACTCCCGTTCCTCACGAGAACCTCGAGGGGCTCAGCGACGACTGGATCGATACCATCTTTCGCGTGAACGTCCGCGGCGCCTTCGCGTGCGTTCACGCGTTCGCTCCCCTTCTGCGCGCCGACGAAGGCGGCCTGGTCGTGAACATCAGCTCGATCGCCGGACGAACCGGGATAGGCAGCAACGTCGCGTACTGCGCCAGCAAAGCCGCCCTCGATTCCATGACGCGCAGCCTCGGCCGAGATTCGCGTCGTGAGCGTCTCGCCCGGTTGGGTCCAAGGCGAGTACGCGCGGCGCATGCCGCCCGAGCTGATCGAGGCGCAGGCGAACCGCACACCGCTCGGACGCATCGCTCGACCCGAAGAAGTCGCGCGGGCCGTCTTGGCCGCCGCGACCCTCCTGACGCTCAGCACGGGCTGCGTGATTCCTGTCGACGGCGGTCGCCCGCTGACGTGAACTCCACGGCGTCGGCGCGCCTGGAAAACAGCGCGCCGACGAGAAAGCCGCGTTCTTGCTCGAGGGTCCGTGACGCCGCTTCGGGTCATGTCGAACGGTTGACTCGAGGGCGTTGAAGGCACGGCTTCGTGGCAAAGCTCCTGTGAACTCGGCGGCTTCCGGAGCGGAAGCTGTTGTTCGAGCTGGCCGACTCACCGATGAGTGTAAGAACTCTGTCAGTACCACGTGAGTACGATACGTGCAGTCGAAAATTCCACGAAGAGCTCATGACGCCTGCGCTGAGATCGTCGGAGGAATGCGATGAAGTCCGCTCCCAACTGCCCCGGCAGCAGGATTCCGCCGTATCGCTACTTCCCAAGGAGCAGCACCATGCGCAAGATTCACCATTACGTCGTCGGTTGTACTGCCCTGCTCATGCTCGCCGCCTGCGGCCAGCAGAACTTGGCGGGCACGCCCAGTCCCGTCAAACCGCTCGACATCGTCGTCGTGAACGACCAGACGAACACCGTCACGGTGCCCGGCAACATCACGGCCGCTCCCGGTGAGTCGGGCAGCATTCCCATCTACCTCCATCCCACCAACGATGACGGGAAAAACGGCTGCAACGCGACAGGCGGTCCCTCGGTTCCCAATGTCAACGTGCAAGTCACCTCCAGCCATCCCGGCGTCATCTCGAGCGGCGTGGTCTTGGACGTCAAGTGCGGAACGGCCAATCCTGCCACGTTCAACTACGCGGTCTCTTCCTCCGCCGTGCCGGGCACGGTCGTCACCCTCACCACGAGCGCCAGTGGCGGCGCTTCCGGCAGCACGTACACCTCCACGAACGCCGTCAGCAAGTTGACGATCACGATCGTCCAGCCGAACGTCGCCGACACCACCGGTCCGGTCATCACCCCCGTCATCGTGAGCGGCACGCTCGGCGAGAACGGCTGGTACACCAGCGACGTCGAGTTGAAATGGGACATCTCCGATCCCGAAAGCGCGACGATCCTCACGAAGACGGGCTGCGACACGGTCATCATCAGCAGCGACACGCCGTTCGTCGGCAACACGTACACGTGCTCCGCGACGAGCGCCGGCGGAACGAGCACGAACTCCATCACCATCAAGCGCGACGCCACCGCCCCGGTGGTTCAACCCGCCGATCAAATCGAGACGGCGTGGCGCAACAGCGACTTCATCAACAACTTCACGGCGAGCGACGCCACGTCCGGTCTCGCCGACTCGAACGACGCGGCGTTCACCCTCACGGCGTCCGCCGAATCCGTCGATACGACGACGCCCACCACGAGCAGCCGCGTCGTCAAGGACCAAGCGGGGAACAGCACCACCCGAACGATATCGGCGTTCATCGACAAGACCCCGCCCACCAACCTTCAATTCGACTTCGGCTCGAACCCCGTCATCAACGACAACAGTAGCTTCTACTGGGGCGAAGTTCCCGCCGCTCCCCTCGGATGCAGCGCGAGCGACGCCTTGTCGGGCCTGGCCAGCTGCAACGTGAGCGGCTACGCGAGCAGCATCGGCCAGCACACCTTGACGGCGACGGCGACCGATAACGCCACGAACACTGCGAAATTGGAGCGTAAGTACAGCGTGCTGGCTTGGAGAACGGAAGGCTTCTTCCAGCCGGTGGACATGGGCAAGGCCGTGTACAACACCGTCAAGGGCGGATCGACCGTTCCCTTGAAGTTCCGGGTGTTCGGATCGACCGAGAAGACGAGCGTCGACGCGATCAAGCCGCTGACGTGGACGAAGGTGAGCTGTCAGCCCAGCGTTCCCGCGGACGACGTGACGGTCGTCGCGACGGGCGGCACGAACTTGCGGTACGACACGACCGCCGGTCAGTTCGTGTACAACTGGCAAACACCGAAAACGGCGGGCATGTGCTACACGGTGACCGTGACCCTCGCGGACGGCTCGAAGATCAGCGCGAACTTCAAAATCAAGTAACCCGACCTCGGCCGCTCGAAGAGGAGGAACGTGTGATCCACGTTCCTCCTCTTCCGTTCGGTCCTCCTCGGCGAGCTCGACTGCCTCCTGTTCCTCCTGCCCGAAGGCGAACGGCGCGGCTGCCGACGTTCGTACGGTCATCGGCACGAAGCGTAGTCCCCGCCTGGTCAGTGCCATATCCGCCCGCACAATCACGTTCGCGTCCCTGTTCAAGCCGTCTGGCGGCGCTTAAGCTCGGGGCATGACCGACTCCCTCGGGTTCTCCAATCCGCCAAGCGACGGGTCGCGCCCACCGCGCCGGGTGTTGGTCCTGGTCTTGCCCCAGGTGAACGTCCTCGACCTCGGCGGCCCCGTTCAAGTCTTCGAGACCGCCGCGCGCTTCGGCGCTCCCTACGCGTTGGAGTTCCACGCCTTCACGACAAACGTCCTGAGCGCCCAAGGCTTACCGCTCGGTTCCTTCACGCTTCCGCCAACGCCGTGCCAGGACGACCTCGTGCTCGTGCCCGGCCCCAGGGTGTCCACGCCCGCGCCTGGACAGCCGCTGTACGACCCGCGCGTCCTCACCTGGCTGCGCGAAGCTTACCGGCAAGGTGCGGAGGTGGCGTCCATCTGCAGCGGGGCCGTCGCCCTCGGTGAGGCCGGACTGCTCGACGGCAGACGCTGCACCACCCACTGGTCCATGATCGACTTGATGCGCGAGCGTTACCCCGACGCGCACGTGCAAGACGGCGTGCTCTTCACGCATGACGGACGAATTACCACGAGTGCGGGCATCGCTTCCGGAATCGACATGGCGCTTGCCCTCATCGAGCGCGAGCATGGCCCACAACTCACCGCGAAGGTCGCGCGCTACCTGGTGGTGTACCTGCGGCGAGACGCCTCGCACGGTCAGGGCAGCGTCTACCTCGACCACCGTACCCACCTGCACCCGGGCGTACACCGCGTGCAAGACCACCTCGCCCAGCATCCCACCGAACGCTCGACGCTCGACGCTCTCGCCGGCATCGCGCGCATGAGCGCCCGCGGTCTCACCAAGGCGTTTCGGCAGCACACGGGTCTCACGCCCTTCGAATACCAGCAGAAACTGCGCTTGGAACTCGCCGCGCAACTCATGCACGATCCGCGTCTGACCCTCGAGGCCATCGCCGCGCGCAGCGGCTTCGACGATCCGCGCCACTTCCGGCGCGTGTGGCGCGATCACCACGGCACCTCGCCCTCCGAGGCGCGCGTCGCATCCGTTCGCCCTTCCTGACGTCCGCCGACGCTCGAACATTTTCCTTTCCGAAAGGAGCAAGACCATGCCGTCATTGCTCAGGGTCGGCCTGTCCCTGACCGCCTTCCTCGTCGCGCCCGCCCTCGTGGGCGTGGTGAATTTGAGCCGAGCGACGACCGAGCAGCGAGCGCCGTCGCCGCTTCGAACCTCGGAAGCCCGGCCGCCCGCCCCGACCCTCGATCCCGCCAAGCCCACCGTCGCCGTCGTTCTCGGCGCGGACGTTTCGGAAGTCGCGGATGTCCTCGCTCCCTACGCGGTCTTCGCGGCTTCCGGGCGGTTCAACGTCGTCACCGTCGCTCCTGACGCGACGCCCGTGGTGCTGACGGGCGGCCTCGACCTCCTGCCGCACTTCAGCCTCGCCGCCCTCGACCGAGCGGTGCCCGGAGGACCGGCGGTGATCGTCATTCCCAACATCCCCACGATCCGCGCCGAGCAGAACCGCTCCTTGCTGTCATGGCTGCGCGCGCGAGGCAAGACGGACACCAGCCTCCTGTTGAGTATCTGCACCGGAGCGGACGCCCTCGCCGAGACGGGTCTGCTCGACGGTCGGCAGGCAACAGCCCACTGGGGTGATCTGGGCTGGCTGTCGAAAAAGCACCCCCGCGTGAAGTGGGTGCGCGGCGAGCGGTACGTGGACGAAGGGCGGATCGTGAGCTCGGCGGGCCTCCTCTCGGGCATCGACGCCAGCTTGCACGTCCTCGCCCGCTTGACGAGCCGCGAGGAGGCGATGCGAACGGCCCGGGCGCTGAACTATCCCGGCGCCCGATTTCTCGACGATCCTCGCATGACGCCCTACCGCCTCGCGCCGTCCGACGCCATCACCCTGCTCAACGCGGCCTTCCTCTGGGATCGTCCCACGTACGGGGTGGCGCTGCGCGACGGCATGGACGAGCTGACCCTCGCCGCCCTGTTCGACACCTACGCCGCGAGCTCGGCGGCTCGGCTGGCCACGACCGCGCCGAGCGCTTCGGGCGTCACGTCCCGCTACGGACTGCGGCTGCTTCCCCGCTTCGACTCGGCACGAAGCCACTTCCCGGCGCTGACCCTCGAAGGGCTCGGCTTTCCCTTCGATCGTGCGCTGACCGACTTGGCCGCTCGGCAAGACGTCCCCACCGCTCGGTTCGCCGCTCGACGCCTGGAATACCGCTTCGGCCCGACCGACCTGCGCGGGCGAGGCTGGTCGGGCAAGGCCGTCTACCGCCCCCTGCTGCTGGGCGTGCTCGCCGCCCTGGGCGTGTGGGCGCTCGACCCGCTCGTGAGACGGCGCGGAAATCGACGCGTCCGGTCGCCGAACCAGCGGGCGCGTGTTTCGTGAGCGAACCGAGCGACGCTTCGCCGCTCGCGGTGAGCCACGAGGTTCAGGGCGCACCTCCCACGCCGCCAAGATCGGCGGCGGACGACCGCGGCGACGCCGCGCTTCGGAAGGACGAGATGATTCAGCACGAACAACCCCCGAGAGCCAAGCGGCCCGACATTCGGTTCCTCCTCAAGGCCCGGTTTCACCTGCTGAGTCGCTGGCTGCTGCTGGCCCTGGGCCTGCTGATGCTCGGGACCTCTTACGAAACGGCCTCCGAGGCGTCCGACGCCCTGACCTACCGCCCTCCAGGTCGGCTCATCAACGTGGGCGGCCACCGACTGCACCTTCACTGCCTGGGGCGCGGCGGCCCCACGGTGGTCATCGACGCCGGACTGGGCGACTGGTCGACGTCTTGGATGCAGGTACAAGCCCTGGCGGCGAGAACCACGCGCGTCTGCACCTACGACCGAGCCGGCATGGGCTTCAGTGAACCGGGCGAGTGGCCGCGCACGGCCGAGCGGTTCGCCGCGGAACTGCATACCCTGCTGCGACGAGCAGGCGTCGAGGGGCCGTACGTGCTGGCCGGCCACTCCATGGGCGGCTTGACGGTGCGAGTGTTCACGCGGCGGTACCCGACAGAGGTGGCGGGTGTGGTGCTGATCGAATCGATGAGCCCGCAACCCTCGCACGCTGCCGTCGTGGCGACCTCGCACGCTCCGTCGGTCTCGCTGGCCTGGCTGGCCGCACGAGTCGGGCTCGTGCGCTTGCTGGCCGGACCGTTGGGCCTGACGGAGGGCATGCCGCGGCACGTCGGCCCCACGTACTTGGCGTTGCTCGCCACGCCACGGTACTTCCGGACCCTCGCGGACGAAACGGAGGGCCTGCCGACGAGTTTGAAGCAGGCGGGCGCCGTGACGACCTTGGGTGACTTGCCGTTGATCGTCTTGTCGAGAGGGCTGAATTCGACGCCGGACTGGCAGGCGCGGCAGGCTCGGTTGCTGCAGCTCTCCTCCAACAGCCGGCAGTTCTTCGCGCGGCACAGCGGCCACAGCATCCAACTCGACCAGCCCGACGCGGCCGTCGCGGCCATCGTGGACATGGTCGAGGCGCTGCGCTCGGCACGGCCCGACCATGACTCGACGCGCCCGGCCCGCCCCGTCGTGGCCGCAACCGAAGAGGAGGTGTGACGGCATGCAGACTCGACGCGAAGGGCGCTCGAGCCTCACACGCCCCGAGATCGCGCGTTCCGCTCGCCTTGCCGCTTGGGCGGTGCTGCGTCACGGCAACTTCCGGTTGCTGTGGATCGGACAGGCCGTGTCGGGCGTCGGGACGTTCATGCAGGTCGTCGGGCAGAGCCTGCTGGTGTTGAAGCTCAGCCACGACTCGGCCGTGGCGCTCGGCGCGGTGTCCCTCGCGCAGGCACTGGCCTTCTTCGCCTTCTCGCTCCTCGGTGGGGGCGTCGTGGACCGCTTCGACAAGCGCCGCGTGCTGTTCGTCACCCAGTCGCTGCTGGCACTGCTGGCCGGGACCCTGGCCGCGCTCACCGCGACGAACACGGCCACACTTCCCATCGTGGTAGGCCTCGCGTTTCTCTCGGGCGTGGTGGCCAGCTTCGACCAGCCCGCCCGTTCGTCGTTGCTGCCCAGTCTCGTGCCGCGCGAAGACTTACCGCACGCCACCGCCCTGAACTCGCTCGCGATGACCACCGCCGGGACCCTGGGTCCCGCGGTCGCGGGTCTCACGGCGGCGACGCTGGGGCTCGCCGTGAACTTCGGCGTGAACGCGCTGGGATTCCTGGTGGTGCTCGTGTGCCTCGCCCTGATGCGCCTTCCGCGCGCGCCTGCCGTCCAAAAGCCTTCGACTCCGCTGTTCGCGTCCGTGGGAGAGGGCCTCGCGGTCGTCGCTCGCCACTCCACGCTGCCGTGGGTGGTGAGTGGGTACGGTTTGCTGCTGCTGCTCGGCCCTTCCCCGTCCGTGATCTTGCCGCTGTACGCGGTGCGAGTGCTGCACGTCGGAGGCGGCCAACTCGGAATGCTGTTCTTGATGGTGGGGGCCGGTACCGTGCTGGCATCGGTCACGCAGGCGTTGCTCGGAGCCGGTCGTCACTCGCGTGTCTTCGTGGTGGTGCTGAGCGTGTGGGCGATGGCGCTGGTGGTGTTCTCGCTCAGCTCGTCTTTGCTCGTGTGCGCCGGTGCGCTGCTGTTGCACGGTGCGGCGCGAAACGTGGTCGGAACCACGGCGGTCACGATGATGCAGCTTTTCTCGCCGGACTCGGCGCGCGGGCGGGTGATGAGTTTGAACACCCTGCTCGTGGGCGGCTTGCGTCCCCTGGGCGACTTCGGGGTGAGCGCGGCGATGGCCGCGAGCTCCGTGGAGATCGTCACGACCGCGTGCGGAGTCTTGGTGGCCTCGTACGCGCTGTGGTTGCGAGGCCGCCTGCGCTCCGACTCGCTCGGGGAAGAGCAGCCTTGATTGGCCACGAGGTCGAAGGTTTCGAATCGGGATTGCAAAAGCCTCTCGCCGTAGCGCCGTGCTTCGAAAGCAGAATCCTCGCGAGCGTCAGGTCCTGAAGACGCGAGCGAGCCACGAAGAAGACGCGTCAACCGACAAGGGCGAGCCTCCTCGTGCTGGGCCGTTGGCGCTCGGTAATTAGATTCTCCCGAAACAAGAGACGATCAACATCAAGAAGCTTGACATTGAGGAGCTTAGATTCTATACTGTGGTCATCAGCGGAGACGTGAACGCGTACCCGCCAGATCACTTCCGGAGGTCCTCACCTTGATGCATCCCAACTCCGTCCGCGAAGTTCTCCAACTCGCCTAAACACACTCAACAGGCCACGCTCGAGCGTGGCCTGTTCATTTCGATCGATCCAACGGGGTATCCAAGTACGAAGGCTCGACAAGCGCCCGCCCGACCTTGACGGATCACTCCGGCATGAGCGATCGTCGCTCATGCCGTTGCCTCGTATCACGGCTGGGACTGCGGTCGAACGCGGGACGCGACAGGAGGTGAGGGCGAAGCCTGGGCCGCCCTCAAGGCTCCACGGAAGGAGCGGCGAGTTGATTCAACCATCGTCTCGCCTTGGCGGTTTGACCGACTTCGGGAAGATGCCGCGCCACGAGGTCGTACGTCTCTTCCCACAGGCCGTGAAGCACCTCGACGCCTTCTCGCGGAGGGCCGCTCAGCACGGCGGCGAGGCGAGCCGTGAGGTCGCGCGGAGCCCACGCCAACGAAGCTTCCAAAGCCGCCAGCCATTTGAACTCGGCGTGCGGCAAGTAGACACCGTTGAGCGCGGCGAGCACCATCAGCAAGTGCTTTTGGTCGCGCACCAACCGCTCGTACAGCAAGATCCACTCGCCACGCTCGACGTGCTGACGAAGCCACACCGTCGGCGTCGGCTCGAGGTGCGCGTCGATCACCGCGTCGCGCAACACCGGCGGGTACACCGCGATTCGCTCACGCCAGCCGCTCAGCGATTCCATGCTCGTCAGCGGCAAAGCGTACTGTAGAACCGCGAGCGCGTTGAGCGCGTACACGCTCCACTCACCCCGCGTCACGACGGCCTCGATGCCTTGCTCGACGCCCTGCACGGTACGGTGGATGATGTCGAGTCGAACGTCGTCCACGAGCCCCTGATCGAGCCACAAATCCTCGTCGGGAAAGTACGGAAACGACCGCGGATGCCGAACATGCCCCGCACGAAGCAGGGCGGCGCGGTCGTCGTCGGTGGGCGGCGAGTGCCAGAACACGCCCAACTCGAGGTCGGATCGAGCGTCCGCCAAGTCGCGGGCGACCGACCCGCCCACGACGACGCACGCCACTTCAGGATGCGGAGCGTAAACGCTCGCGAGTGTTTGGGCGAGCGTGACTCGCCGCCGAGTGTGATCATTCATGAAGTTCCTGCTTTCCAACGTCGGGCGAAAAGTGAACCTCGAACGGCGAACGACCACGGGCCGCCGCGCCGAGGGATGGCACGAACAGTCATCGAAGCGAAGTAGCCCCGAGGGAAGCGTGCACGAGCGCCCGGCGTTCAAACGAGAAAACAGGCAGAGGGCGAGATCGTCGCCGACGGAGCGCGTTGCACGCGACGAAGCGCGTTCCCTTGTGGCACGATGTCACCCCCTTTCGCCGTCATCGTACACCACGTGACGCCGCCGTGAGCGGCGCGGATCGAGCGTGACCGAGGCGACCTTCCCTCTCAAAGCGCCGCCCGCGACTTCGAGGTGTTCGCGCGAACGGCCTGTTCGGTCGCGGCGGGAAAGCCGAACGCGGCCATGGCTCGTTCGTCCGTCGCACCGCTCGCCTTTGCCGCCCTTCCACCGCGACCGAGCTTCAGATGATCTCTCGGGAACGCCTACGATGACACACGACATGACGGTTTCCCCTCGCGCCGCCCTGACCAGCATCCTCGTCTTCGTGCTCATCGGCGCGACGCAAGCGCTGTACGGTCCCGCCTTGCCCAGCCTCAGTCGCCAGTTCGGCGTGAGCGTCAGCACGGCTGGCCTGCTCATCAGCGCGCACAGCCTCGGCGCGTTGCTCGGCGTGCTCAGCGCCGTTCCCCTGCAAGGACGTCCGTTCGCGCGGTGGCGCGCGGGCGTGGCCGTCGCGCTGCTCGGCGTGGGCGCGGCGCTTCTCGCCGTCGCCTCCTCGTGGAGCGCCGCGCTCCTCGCCGCCTTGCTGATCGGCCTCGGCTACGGCGCGATCACCGTCGGCCTCAACAGCTTGTTCGCCGCGGGGTTCGGGCCGCGAAGCGCCGCCATGGTGAACCTCCTCAACGCGCTGTTCGGTGTCGGCGCGGTTCTCGGGCCGCTCGTCGTCGCCGCCGCTCCCGCCAACGCCCGCCTGCCCTTCGTGGTCATCGCGGCGAGCGCGTTGCTGCTGCTGCCATTCGCCGTGGCGCTCGACGACCGTGTCGCGTCCGCCCCGAACACGAGCCGACCGCGCTCACCCAAAGGACCGCTCGTGGGATTCATCATGCTGCTCGCGCTCGGCGTGGGCGTGGAAGCGAGCAGCATCGGGTGGAACGCCACGTACCTCGTCAGCCTCGGCAAGACGCCGCAAGCCGCCGCGAGCTTCACGGCGTTGTTCTTCGTGCTGTTCACGCTGGGCCGCCTCGCCGCCGTGCCGCTCAGCTTGCGTTTCGCCCCGCCGATCCTCGTGCTCGTCGCCCTCACGCTCGCCATGGGCTTGCTGCTCGTCGCGCACGTGCCGAGCGCCGCGCCGTACGCGCTCGTCGCGCTGGGCGGAGCGCTCGCCGCCGTCTTCCCGAACACCTTCACGTGGGCGTCGCGCGCCGTGCAAGCGCGGCAGGACGCCACCGCCGTGATCGTCGCGGGCGCCCTGCTGGGCAGCACGATCTTCCCGGCGGTGGTGGGACGAGCCGTGGCACTGTTCGGAGAACGCGCGATTCCGACGACGCTCGCGACCCTGGCCGCGCTCACGTTGACGATGGCGCTGTGGATGCGCTGGCGCACTCGCTGAACCGGCCCGCGTTGGCCGCGCTGAACACGTGCTCGTCCGAGCTTCCCTGACCGCTCCGACGCCGAGGGCATTGCGGCGAGCAAGCCGAGAGCGATCGCGCGAAGCGTCGACGGCGAGAAGACGAACGTCACCGCGTGGGGCGACCGACCAGCACTCCGTACGGCGGTAAGCGCACCTCGTCCTTCACGATGCCGCCGCCCAGCAAGTCTCGCACCGCCTCCACGAGCGGCACCGTGACCGCCTGAGATCCGTGATTGAGCAGGAACAACACGTGATCGTCATCGTCACCACGCACCACCGCCTCCACGCCGACCGGGAGGTTCGGGTACGTCGGCTCGACTCGCTGCTCGCGGCAGAGGTGTCCGAACAACTTCCTCAGGAATTCAGGTTCGGCGCTCGACGCGACATGCCACGCGTACCCCTCGCCGTACGCGTGCCGCGTCAACGCGGGCGTACCCGCGTAGAAGTCTCCCTCGTACGTACCGAGCACTTCGGCGCCCTCCACGCGGATGATGTCGAACAGCAAGTTGCAGTCGTAAGCGCCCTTCAGCTCACCGAGCGGCTCGGACAAGACGATTCGGTTCGTGACCTCGGGTGCAAGCGCGTCGATTTCCTCCACCCACAAGCCCAGCAACGCTCGCAGCGGTCCCGGAGGTCCCCCGGGGAAAACGCGGTCGCTGACGTCCGCGACTCCGCTCAGGAAGGTCGTCACCAAGTGCCCCCCGCGCTTCACGAACGCGCTGAGGGCGTCCACCGTCTCGGGATGCAACAAGTACAGCACCGGCGCGGCCAAAACCTCGTACCCGCTCAAGTCGCTGCCAGGTCCGACGAGATCCACGGCCACGCCGTTGGCGTACAACGCGTCGTACATCTGCGCGACCTGCTCGACGTAATCCAACGCCTGACTCGGCCCGAGGGAGTTCTCGCTCGCCCACCAGCTCTCCCAATCGAACCACACCGCCGTTCGCGAGCGGATGCGTTTCCCCAGGGTGACGTTCCCGAGTCGCCGAAGCTCCTCGCCGAGCGCCGCCACTTCTCGGAACACGCGCGTGTCGGCGCGTCCGTGATGCTCGATCACCGCGCCATGGAACTTCTCGCCCGCGCCGGGCGAGCGACGCATTTGGAAGAACATCACCGCTTCCGCGCCGTGCGCCACCGCGTGGTAACTTTGCAGGCGCATCACTCCGGGGCGTTTCAGGGCATTGAACGGCTGCCAGTTGGTTTGACTGGGCGTCTGCTCCATCAGCAGGAACGGCTGGCCGTCCTTGAGGCCGCGCATCAAGTCGTGCAGCATCGCCGTCCTGGGGGGCGTGTCACGCCCCCCAGGGTAGGAGTCCCACGCGATGACGTCCAAGTGAGGCGCCCACGCACGGTAGTCCAGCGAACGGTACGCTCCCATCAAGTTGGTCGTGATCACCGCGTCGGGATGATGAGCGCGAATGGCGCGTTCCTCCAGCACGTACGTGTCGAGGATGTTGTCGCTGTTGAAACGCAGGTAATCCAGGGACAAGCCTTGAAGGACCGTCCGTCGATCGTGCGCCTGCACGCTCAGGACGTTCGGCGCGACGATCTCGTCCCAATCGGTGACGGTCTGATTCCAAAACCGTGCGTTCCACGCGTGGTTCAGCGCTTCGAGGGTGCCGTACCGCGCGCGCAGCCACTCGCGGAAGCGGCCTTCGCATCGCTCGCAGTAACAGGCGCCGCTGAACTCATTGCTGACGTGCCACAACGCGAGCGCCGGGTGCGCCGCGTACCGCTCGGCGAGCGCCCCGGCGAGACGAGGCGCGAACCGTCGGTAGGTCGGACTGCTGGGGCAGGAGTTGTGGCGGTTCCCGAACTTGCGTTTGCGGCCCTGCGCGTCCACCCGCAGAATGTCCGGGTAGCGTGTCGCCATCCACGCGGGGTGCGCGGCCGTGGCGGTACCGAGGCACACGCGCATGCCGTGGGCGTGCAGCAGCGTGAAGATCTCGTCGAGGTGCGTGAAGTCGTAGGTGTCCTCGTCGGGTTGCAGCATCGTCCACGCGAAGATGTTGATGCTGAGCAAGTCGATGCCAGCCTCGCGGAACAACCGGACGTCTTCGCGCCACACGTCACGGTCCCACTGTTCGGGGTTCCAGTCGCCGCCGTACGCGATTTTCTCGAAGTCAAGGTCGGTCACGTGGATTCCTCTCGCTCGAGGTGACGGAAGGCAAAGGGGACGAGGACGTGCCGAGCACGCTCGGGCCCTCTGCGTTGCCGCTCACTTCCACGGGCGAGTTCCTTTCGCTGAAATCGGGGACGCCCCGTGAAACGATGGGAGCGGCCCGTGCGGTACGGGCCGCTCGAGGTCTTGGAGGTGAGCGCGGCAACTACCTCGCGAAGTGCGCGCCAAGATCGGCGGCGTACAAAACGAGGCACGTCCTTCTGTGACTTCGGGCGGCCAGTTGCAAGGCTGACCGAGGATTACTCGTTCGTGTGCGCGTGGCGCTTTGCCGGAACGCGTCCGGAAAGCGCTGGAGAACCGCCGGGAGATCGACGGGGATGACGCATGATCGGAGAGGGGCATCGATGTAGGGCGCATTCTACGAAGGCGGCGTGCGTGAATGGCGGAACGTCCTCGAACTCTTTGGAGAACATGAAGATAGCGTTCGCGCTCGAAGCGCCTGGCACGCTGTCCGCAGCGCAACGCCTTGAATCACGAATCGACCAACGGGTGATCGACGCATCGGGGCGGCTTGGTCGGTGAACCGCGACCGCCCCCCGCCTTGCTCGCGCGAGCCGCCTCACGGAACGGGTTCGGTGACTTGCCAAGCTCGCGCCGTGCTGAATCGGACGCGCTGAGAGCGGTCTCGACTGAGAGCTCGACATTCAGCGCGTGAAGAGAAGCGTCATAACAAGCGTTCGTTTCCTCGATATGCTGAGGCATGCTGCCAAGCGAGACCATCGCGATTCCCATCGAGGACGTCACGGTGTCCGGATTCATCACGCGCGACGACCTTCAGCGTATCGAGCGTGGCGAGCGTGTCACCGTCCTCATTCACCACGCAGCCGGAAACGGCGTCGAGCTGGGCAAACTGCGTGCCGTGTTCGACCACGGCGACCTGACGGAAGGCCCCGTGCCTTACTGAACGGTCGCTCGATCGGCGTCATACGAAGAGCGAGCGCTCCACCAAGAGGGCGCTCGCTTTCACGACGTCGACCGCTTCAATTGAGCGGTTTGGGTCGACTCGAATCGGGAAGCGTCAACTTCGTCTCGACTTCGAGGTAAAGAACGTCGAAGGCGGCGCCGATGTCGTTCTGCTCGTGCTGAACGGCAAGCAAGACGTGGTCGATCACGGCGCTCAATCGCACGTGCGCCGGGATGCCGTTCTGCTCGTCCGCAGACACGAACACCGCTTCGACGCGGCACTTGCGGGCGCGAAGCGCGGCGAGCCGCTCGCGCTGCTCGTCAGACAAGGCCGCCTCCCAGGTTTCGACACGCTCGTGATCCATTGCTTGCAGTGTAGGCGCAAGGTGCAGAAGCGCGCCCAAACGACTTCTTTACCAACCATGATAGGGAATTTCACCAGCGCGGCGCCGCACCGAACCTTCGAGAGAACGCGTCCACTCTGCTTGTCCATCGTCCATCGGCGGCGAGTCGGCACGCGCAGCTCGAACCCACCACTCGCTCGATTGACCGCCCGCCGCCCTCGGGATGGTAAAAAAGCAACCATACCTTCGAGCTTTCCCCATATCCTTGGTAGATGCCCGAGCAGTCCGCCGAACGCCTGACGTCCTTCCTGCTGGACCAGCTGCCGCTCCCTGCTTGCCTGAGCGACGCGAGCGGCAGGGTGGTGTTCGGCAATGCCGCGTTCACCGCGCACGTCGGCCTCGAACTGACTTCGCAACGTGGAGGCGACTTCACGAGCCTCCTGCACCCAGACGACCGCGAGCATGCCCGGCGCGTTCCGCGCGACGGTCGATCCGACGAAATCGAGCTGCGCGTGCGTGTACGCGACGGCGCGTACCGCTGGCACCGCCTGCGCAGCCTCGCGACGTTCGATGGTGGGCGCCTCGCGTACGTCATCAATACCTTCCACGACGTGCACGCTTTCAAACAAGCCGAGGTTCACGCGCACTCGCTGTTCCAGACCGCACCGCAGATCATGTGGACGAAGCGCCCCGACGAAGAAAGCACGCGTTTGAATCGCGCGTGGAGGGAGTACACCGGCTTGCGGCAGGAGTCCGACGGGCACGGGTGGCTCATCGCCGTTCATCCCGGCGACCGCGAGCACGTGAGCCGCCTTCACGCCAGCAGCCTCGCGCGAACCGAGGAGTTCGCGCTCGACGTGCGTTTGCGCCGACACGACGGCGTGTACCGTTGGCACCACGTCGTCATGCGCCCGCTCGACGGCGGGGGGTGGCTGGGGACGGCGACGGACGTGCACGACCGTCTGCAAGCCGAACAAACCGCGTTGGAAGTGATCACCGAGCGCGTGGAAGCCGAGCGGGCTCACTTCGCGGCCGACGAGCGCTTTCGCGCGGTGTTCGAGAACGCCGCGGTGGGCGTGGCGCGCGTGAGCTTCGAAGGTGAGCGCTTCTTGGAAGTGAACGACGCGTTATGCGCCATTCTCGGCTACGGCCGCGAAGAACTGCTCGCGACGCCGTGGACGGCGATCACGTCTCCGCAAGACGTCGACCTCGCCCTCGCGTCCTTTCGGCGCATGGCCGCCGGCGAGCTCGGTTCGTACACGCTCGAGAAGCGCTTCGTGCACAAGCTGGGCCACGTCGTGTGGACGCAGTCGACCCTGTCGCTCGTTCGAGACGTGCACGGCCAGCCCGACTACGGCATCGGCATCATCGAGGACACCTCCGAGCGCAAGGTGACCGAAGCGCGCGTGCGCGCCAACGCCGAGACCTTCACCAACCTCGTGCAGAACAATCCGTTCGGCATTTACGTCGTGGACGCCGACTTCCGCTTGACCGAAGTGAGCCGGGGCGCGAGGAAGGTCTTCGAGAACGTCCGTCCGCTGCTCGGGCGGGACTTCGCGCAAGTGCTGAGGCTCATTTGGACCGAACCGTTCGCGTCCGAGGCCATCTCGCGCTTTCGGAACACGCTCGCGACGGGCGAGCCGTACGTCTCGACGCGGACCAACGAGCAGCGTCAAGACGTCGACGAGACTGAAGCGTACGACTGGCGCATCGAGCGTCTCATCCTGCCCGACGGCCGCTTCGGCGTCGTGTGCTATTTCTACGACTTGTCCGAACGCCTCGCGTGGGAAGCGAAGTTGCAGGCGAGTGAAGCGCGCCTCACGGCAGCGCTCGACGCGCTTCCCGTCGGCGTGGTCTTCTCCGACGCTTCCGGCCACCTCATGCACGACAACGCCGCGCATCGCGCGTTGTGGGGAGGCGCTCCTGAAACGACGAGTTGGAAGCAGTACGGAGAATGGATCGGCTGGTGGCCGAAATCCGGAGCGCGCATCCAAGCGGACGAGTGGGCGATGGCCCGCGCGTTGCTGCACGGTGAGACCGTGCGAGGCGAACTCGTCGAGTACCAACTGTTCGGCACGAACGAACGACGGTTCTTCCTCAACAACGCCGCGCCCGTGCTCGACAGCGAAGGGCGCGTGATCGGCGCGGTGATCGCCGAGCAGGACGTGACCGAGCAGATCACCGCCGAACGGCTGCTTCGGGAGAACGCCGAGCGCGTGCAACTCGCGCTGTCGGCCGGGGCGATCCTCGGCACGTGGTTCTGGGATTTGCGCGCCAACCAGGTGACCGTCGACGAAGGGTTCGCGGTGAACTTCGGCCTCGACCCGGCGCTCGGACGCGAAGGGCTCAGCGCGGAGCGGATTCTCGAGACGGTGCATCCCGATGATCTTTCGGGCGTCGTCGCCGCCATCACCGAGGGCATCGCGCGCGGCGGACCGTACGCGTACCAATACCGCGTGCGGCGACTCGACGGACGTTACTACTGGATCGAAGCGAACGGCCGCGTCGATCACGCCGAGGACGGCACGCCGCTGTCCTTTCCCGGTGTCCTGCTCGACGTGCAGGAACGCCGCTCGATGCTCGCCGCGTTGAGCGAACGCGAAGAACGCTTGCGCCTCGCGACGCAAGCGGCGTCGATCGGCACGTGGGATTACGATCTCGTGGCGGGAACGCTGCAGTGGGACGCGCGCACGAAAGAACTCTTCGGCTTGGCACCTCAAGCGGACGTGGCGTACGAAGCGACCTTCCTGGCGAACTTGCATCCCGACGATCGCGACCGAGTCGAAGCGGCCGTCGCGGCGGCGCTCGATCCCGGCGGAGCGGGTGAATTGAACGTCGAGTACCGCGCCATCGACCACGAAGACGGCGCGGAATGCTGGATGGCGGCGCGCGGCCGCGCCTTCGTCGACGGCGGGCGCGTCGTGCGCTTCATCGGCACGGTCATCGACATCACCGAACGCAAGTACCTCGAAGTGGAACTCGCGCGGCAAAACGCCTTTCAACGAAGCTTGCTCGACAGCAACGCCGACTGCATCAAGGTCCTCGACATGGACGCGCACCTCGTGTGGATGAATGAAGGCGGCCTCGACGTCATGGAAGTCGAGGACTTCCAGATGTGCAAGAACGCCTTGTGGCCGACCTTCTGGAGCGGCGAGGCCCGCGAGCACGTCGAGCAGGCGTTGCGCGAAGCCCGTGAAGGGCACGTCGCGTCCTTCACGGGCTTTTGCCCCACCATGAAAGGCACTCCGAGGTGGTGGCACGTCACCGTCAGCCCGATTCGTGACGAAGGAGGCAACGTGACGCGCTTGCTGGGCGTGTCACGTGACATCACCGAACTGCACGCCAAAGAGCAGGCGCTTCGCGACCTCACCGCCACGCTCGAAGCGCGCGTGGCGGAACGCACGGCGGAACTCTCGACGGCCAACGAAGCCTTGTCGCGCAGCAACGAGGAACTCGAACGCTTCGCGTACATCACCAGCCACGACCTTCAAGAGCCCATCCGAACCGTGTCGAGCTTCGCGGGCCTGCTGGAGAAACGCTACGCCGAGAGCCTCGACGAGCGAGGCCTGCTGTACCTTTCGACGCTCGTGAAAGGCGCGGAGCGCATGAAAGCGCTCGTGGACGACTTGTTGACGTTCTCGCGCGTTCACGGCGACGCCGCGCCCCTCAAGGCCGTGGACTTGCACCAACCCCTGACCGAAGCGCGCGCGCGGCTAGCGAGACGCTTGGCGGACACGCGCGCGCAACTCCTCGTGGGCGAACTCCCGATGGTGCTCGGCGACGGACCGCAACTCGCGCAACTCTTCCAGAACTTGGTGTCGAACGCCGTGAAGTTCCAAGCGCTGGGCACCACGCCCATCGTGCGCATCACGGCCGAGCGGGAAGGAAACGCGTGGCACGTGCGCGTGGCCGACAACGGCATCGGCATCGAGCAAGCGTACTTGGAGCGGGTGTTCGAGTTGTTCAAGCGCCTTCACTCGCACGACAAGTTCGAAGGTACGGGCTTGGGTCTCGGCATCTGCCAGAAGATCGTCGAGCGGCACGGCGGGCGCATCTGGGCGGAATCGACGGTGGGGCAGGGCAGTACGTTTCACTTCACGCTGCGCGCCGTCGATGCTTGAGGGCGCGCGACACGACGATGAGGGTCGGTCCTCCTGGTCGGCGTGTGAATCCTCGCTTGACGTCGGTGCAAGCCGCGTTCGCGAAGCCTGCTTTCAGCGCCCGGACTTCGAGAAGTGCTGGTAATCCTTGGGCGACGTCCACGATCCGCCCCAACTCCACCCGATCGCCGTGAACGCGGCGACGACACGGTCATTCGCGTGAATCATGCCAGGACGAACTCGAGCGCGGTTCTCGAACGCCGTCGCCGACGGTGGCAGCACGGTCCGCCCGCGCACGTAGGGATTTTGCACGGGGTTGATGTCGATGGCCCGTCCGTACGAGTGCTCCGACCACACGCCCGGGCGTCCCGTCACCGCGCGGCAGTTGAAGGCCGAGGTGTTGTTCGCCTCCATCGACTTGTCGTCGTTCCCGTCGTACACGTCCACGAGCTTCATCTCCTCGATGGGAAACCGCTGCTCGTACAAGGCCCGCATGACGGCCATCACATCCGAGGCGACCTCTTCGTGGACGACCAGTTCGCCTCGGTGCGGTTTCGTGTCGAAGCCCCAATAGCTCAGTTGCAGCAACCGCAGCCGTTCCAACGAGACGGGACAGCCCACATGCCACGAGGAAGTCATTCGGGCGCGCGTCGCCGCGTCGATCTTCGAGATGGTGCCGTCGAAGGCGACAAGGGACGCCTCCTGCGCCGCTCCTTGGCCGAGCGGCATCGAGGTGAACGTGAGCGACAGCAGGACGACGCGGCGGGCGAAGCGTCGGGTGGCATGAATCATGGCAAGCTCCTGACGAGGAGAGGCGCGACCGACCGCGTCGCTTCGTAGCGCGACGTCGACGGGACATGACAGACGAGGGCAAAGGGGCGCGTCGGCGCCGTCATGCCTTCCCGGATTTCTTGAAGTCGAAGCGCGAACTCAGGCGGAACGCGCGCTGTCGATGCTTCGTGGAACGCCGTGCGTTCGACGGCGAGACGTCTTCAATCGATGGGCGTCACGGACGGCCGTCGATCCTCGGGACGTGACGTGAAGAGCGCGTTCGAGAATTCCACTGCCGAAGGAGGCGGACGCGTCGAGCGTGCAGCACGGTGTTCCTTGAACGCCGAAGCGGACGCGGCGGGCGGCAAGGGTGGGATGAGCATGCCTTCCTCCTGCCTGCAACGTACGAACGCAGCGCAACAAGCGCGTAATCGCGAGGTCCGGCCGACGTCGGACGTGAATTGCGGTGCGATTGCGCAGCCCACGTACCGTGAAGGCAGATCGACCGGCCTTCCGCTTCTCTCCCTCGAATCGAGGTTCCTCATGTTCGACGCCACGCACGTTCAAGAACAAGCCCAACGCAAGCTCGACGTCCTGCGCCACGAGGCTCGCGTGGCACGCGCGTTGCCGCGCCGCGAACCTCGCGGCGTTCTTCGCACCTTGCGTGCCTGGTCGGGCCGCGACAAGGTGACCCATATCCTCGACTTTGTCGCCGCGCTCGATTTGCCTTCCATGCGCTTCTATTGATGACCCGCGCAGTCGGGACCAGGTAGACCGACCCGAGGGACTTCAGGGCGGACCCGCCCTGAAGTCCCTCGTCGCGAGCCGAAAAGCCGCCCTCACGTTCCGCTTCCACGATCTTCGAGCGAGCCAAGAGAAGGCATGTTCGGCCTTCGGGGAGAAGGGCGTTTCAGGTGAGCGCGGCAAACGGCGCGCGATGCGCGGACCGGCCGATCATCCGCGGTATTCGTACGCGCGTCGAAAGCTCGACGCGACCTCGTTCGGCAGGAACTTCGCGTGCTGCTCGACCGCCTCGGCGATCCAAGCCGCGACCGTTCGCGCCTCCTCGGTTCGGTTCGACTCGCCGAGCAGCCGCGCGTGCTCGCCCGCGAGACGCAAGCCGAGCAGAGGCCGCCGCAACGCCTCGGCGTGCTCCCGAGCTCGGGAGTACAAGCGTTCGGCTCGCTCGGCGTGACCGAGGTGCCGTTCGAGCGTCGCGGTCGTCCACGCCTGCCACAACGGCGCGTCCGCGCTTTCCGAGGCGTACTCGAAGTACCCGACGACTTCTCGGGCGCGCGTGACGTCACCCGAGCGCGCGAGCGCGGCGACTTCGCTCGCGACGCCGCTGAACGCCAAGGGCACCACGCCGCCGCCTCGGCGTGCCGCCGCGAGCTTGGCGAAGGTGGCCGCTTCGTCGAGGCGGCCTTCTCTCCACGCGAGGTCGCTCAGTCCGGACGGCGCGTAATCCGAGAAGTACGGCAGCGCGACGCGCGTGTGCGTCGCTTCGACTTCCAAGTACGCCGCGCGCGCCTCGCCGAACTGCCCGAGGGCGTGCCGAGCAATGGCGAGGTCGAGCAGGCACAGGGCTCGGAAGGCCTCGTCGTCCCGTTCTTCGAGGAGCGCCTCGAAGCGCGCGAGGACCGCGTGCAAGTCCGCCGTTCGTCCGAGGGCGGTGAGGCCCGTCAGCATCGGTCTCATGGCCGACACCTCGAATTGCGGAGAGTGCAGTTCCCGAGACGTGAGGACCGAGGCGTTCGCGACGCGAACGCATCCCTCGAGGTCGTCGGCGTACCACAGTCCGTACGCGGCCGTGACGGCACTTCGCTGCGCCGCGAGGCGGTTGTGAGCTCGCTCGAGTTGCTCGGCCGCGTCGAGCGCGGCGCGTGACGCGACCGTCCAGTCACGTGTGTACCCGAGGGCGGTGGAGAGATTCGCGAGGCACATGCCGATCAGGTACTCGTTGTCGGTGCGGCGCGCTTCCTCCAAAGCGACGCGCGCGTGGCGCAACTGCGCTTCGCCGTCGCCGTGACGAACCGCGACGTAGAAGCGGGCGCTTTCGAGCCAAGCGCGCGTCTCACCGCTCGTCACGAGCGCCGCCGCTTCCTCGAGGCATCGCGCGGCTTGCTCTTCTTCTCCGGGCGTCCAGACGTGGATCACGGTGAGTTCGGTCAAGGCGCGGACGGTGAGGCGCTCGTCGCGCCTCTCTCGGCCTTCGGCGTGCATTCGAACGAGCGCCGCGCGCCGATTGGGATGCCGATCTTCCGTGTCGTCGTACGCGACGTTGAGCGCGTCGAACAGCTCGAACACCTCGTCGCCCGTGAGGGCCGCGCGGTCGAAGCCACGCGGCGAGCTCTGCAGGACGTCGAGCGCTCGCTCGAAGTGAGCGATGGCCTCGGTGTTGGCGGCGAGCTTCGCGGCGGCGCGTCCTGCCGCGAGGTCGAAGCGAACGGCGTCCGTCCAAGCGTGCGCTTCGCGCGCGTGCCACGCGAGCATGGCGCTCGCTTCGCCCGTCGAGCGCAACACCTCGAGCGCGCGGCGGTGCAGCGCACGCCGCCGCGCGTCCGTCACGTCCTGAGCGGCGACTTCGCGAAGTTGATCGTGGGTGAACACCACGACGTCGCCGTGCTCGACGAGGACGCCCCGGGCGCTCGTTTCGTCGAGCGCGTCGAGGGCGTCGTCCTCTTCGAATCCGCAAACGGCGCGCAGCACGTCGAGCGGCACCGGACGCCCCAGCGTGCTCGCGGCATTCACGAGGCGAGCGGCACTCGGTGAAAGTCGTGACAGCCTCGCCTGCACCGCGTCGCGCACGCCTTGCGGCGTGTCGTCGATGCGTTCGAGCGCGGCGGCGTCCACGTTCACCGCGCCCGACGCGTCCACGAGCAGGACGCGTTCGTCTTGCAGGGTGCGCAGCGTTTCCGCCATGAACAACGGCTGTCCCGCCGTGCGGGCGTGCATCCAAGATTCGAGCCGGTCGAGGTCCGCGCCTGCCACGAGGGATGACAGCCACGCGCGTCCGTCATCCCTCGCGAGCGGACCGAGGGAGATGCGCGTCACGCGCCATGCGCGGGGTAACTCGGCAAGCCAGCGGCGCAGTTCGGGTTGCGCGAGCGCTTCACGGCGAACGTTGAGAAAGAGCAGGCGCCGCGCTTCACGGTGCTCGGGACGCGAAGCGAGCCACGCGACCGCGTCGAGCGTCGCTTGGTCGGCCCACTGCACGTCGTCGAGGAACAGCACCAACGGCGAGCCATTCGCGGCGCCCTTGAGCGCTTCGCCGATGACGGCGAGGCGTCGGGCGCTCGCGACGGCCGCGTCGCCGCTGGGCTCGGGCAAGTCGGGATGGCGTTCTCGCAAGTCCGGCAGCAGCATCGTGAGTTCCGCCAATCCGGCGGGATCGAGGGGCGTGCGGGCGAGGTCGTCGGGCAGGACGCTCCGCAAGATGTCGGTCAAGGCGTGGTACGGCAGGAAGCGCGCTGTTTCGAGCGCTCGTCCGCGCAGCACGCGCGCGCCGTTGGCGGCGGCCTGTTCCAGGAACGCTTCGACCAACCGCGTCTTGCCGATGCCGGGCTCACCGTCGATGACGACGGCGCCCGCTTCGCGCTGCGCTTCACGAAAAGCGCCCATCATCCGTTCGAGTTCCGACGTGCGCCCGAAGAAGGCGGCGGTTCGCGGAACCCCGGGGGTCGAGGAGACAGGTGAAGTGACCCTCGCGGTTCGCAGCGTCGCGGCGAAGTCGAGCAGCGCTTGAGAGGGACGAGCGCCGAACGAATGCGAAACGTGCGCCGCGTGCGCTTCGAGGACGCGGCGAGCCGCGTCGGGTCGTCCGGCTTCGACATGCAGGCGCATCAAGATGAGGACCGCCTGCTCGACGTGAGGTTCGAGCGTCACCCAGCCGCTCGCGGCGTCGAGGGCGCCGCCTGCATCGCCGCTGCCGAGGTGGTGCTCGACCGCTCGTTGCAGCAGGGCGGCGGCGTCTCGTCGAACGCGCTCGCGTGCGTCGACCAGCCACGCGCCGAACGCGTCGTCCGGAGCGTCGGGCACGCCGCCGAGCAACTCCAAGGTGAGCGAACGCACGTCGATCTCGTCGAGGGCGACGTCACGCAGGGTGAAGGCGCAGTCGAGTTCGTCGTCGGGCTGAAGCCGCAGTTCGACCGTGGAGCCTCGCGCGTGCAAGCGATCGGCCGCCTCGCCGAGCAGGTCGCGCAGAAACGACAAGGTGTTGCGCAAGGCGGAGCGCGCCGTCGCGTCCTCCGAGTCGGGCCACAACAACCCGGCGAGAGCGCTTCTCGTGTGCGGTCGCGGCTCCAAGACGAGGTAAGCGAGTAGCGCGAGGGCCTTTCGGTGCGAGAAGCGCGTGACGGGCGCGTTCTGATCGACTCGCACCTGGGGTGGACCGAGAAGGCGAACGTGCAGCACACTCATGCCGTCTCACTTTACACGGCGAGGCGGGCTTTCTTGCCTGAAGCGTCCGCGAAAGTGAAGTCGGACCGCCCCCTTTCGCGCTCGTCGTGGAAGCCACCGTGCGCTCTAGATTCGTGAACGTGACGTGGGCCCTCGAATCGGCGTGAAGGTCGCGCGTGGCTCGGCCGCGAAAGCGATGAACGGCCCGTATGCAAGGCGGCCCCGACGTCGGGCGCGGCACTTCGGTCGTGAAGAAGGTCTTTGCAACTTCCTAACATGCCCCCGTGAAACTGTCCCCTGAGCGATTGAACCTTCCGCTCCTTTCCCGCACGGTGGCGCCCAAGCCCCGCTTCCTCTCGCTCACGTCGGTCCCTGCGGGCACGACGCGCTTTTCGAAAGGCTCTTCCATGCTCAAGAAATCCATGATCCTCACCGCCGTCCTCGCCACGGTCCTCACCGGGGCTTCGCTCACCAGCTTTTCGCACGCGACGGCGGCCACTGCGACCACGACCGTGGCGGCAGACGCACAAACGGTCAAGGTCGTCAACGCCGCCAACGCCTTCCTGAACACCCTTTCCGCCTCGCAGAAGAAGGCCGTGAGCTTCGCTTGGACGGACGCGGCGCAACGCGCCCGCTGGTCGAACTTTCCCAGCGGCATCTTCCAACGCCAAGGATTGCGCTGGGGTGACATGACGAGCGCGCAACGCACGGCCCTCATGAGCCTTCTCGGCGCGGTGCTCAGCGCGGACGGCCTGAAGATGGTCAAGGAGCAGATGGCTGCCGACGACGTCCTCAAAACCACCGACGGTGGCCGACAAGGCGGCGGTCAAAGCGGCGTGCCCGCGGGCGGTCCTCCGAACGGCGGTACGCCGCCTGCGGGCGGTGGGGGAGGCTTGAACTTCGGGAGCGACGAGTATTACGTGTCCTTTCTCGGTTCGCCGTCCACCACCAACGCCTGGACCTTGCAGTTCGGCGGACACCACCTGGCGATCAACGCGACCGTCGTCGGACCGAACATCACCCTCGCGCCGACCCTCACCGGCGGGCAACCTGTTCGAACGACGGTGAACGGCAAGACCGTCACGGTCGTCACGCAAGTCCCCGAGGAAGTCAAGGACGCGTCCGCACTTTTGAGCAGCCTGAACGCGGCTCAAAAAGCCAAGGCGGTCGTGAGTACGAACCGCATCGACCTCGTGCTCGGCCCCGGCCAAGACAACAAGACTTTGCAAGCCGAAGGCTTGTCCGGCAGCGACATGACGGCGGCGCAAAAGACGCAACTTCTCGCCCTGATTCGCCAGCGTCTCGGCATCCTCAACGCCAACGACCTCGCGCCGAAGATGGCGGCCATCGAGAAGAACTTGAAGCGAACGTACTTCGCTTGGTACGGCCCCACGACGAGCGCGGGCGACGCGTACTTTCGCGTGACCGGCCCGACCTTCGTCATGGAGTTCTCCCCGCAATCGATGGGCGGCGACTCCAGCAACCACTTGCACAACATGTACCGCGAAATCGGCAACGATTACGGCGCCGCGTGGACGAAGTGAGGTCGTGACGTGAAACGCGCGCGCCTTCTCCCCGCCGCCCTCGTCGTCCTCGCGTCGAGCGCCGCCTTCGCGCATCCCGTGGACGAGGTCGTGCAAGGCGCGTACCTCACCCTCGCTCCCGGTGAGGTGCGCTTGGAACTGGACCTCACGCCGGGCACGAAGGTGATGGGCGCGGTCGTGACGGCCTTGGACACGAACAAGGATGGAGTCGTGTCGCATCAGGAAGCGCGCGCGTACGGCATGAAGGTTCTCGGTCGATCCACCTTGAAGATCGACGGCAAGACCGTGCCCTGGACGCTGGGCACCGTGGAGGTGCCATCGCTGAGCACGCTGCGCCTCGGGAACGTCATCAAGATCTACGCGACCGCCAAGCGTTCGGACGCGGCGGGCACGCGAACCTTGTCGTACCAGAATCGCTATCAGCCCGCCAAAAGCTCGTGGATTGCCAACGTCTTCTTGCAGCCCGCCTCGGGATGGCAGTACCGAGTGACGAAGCAGGCGCGAAGCAACGACGGCCGTACCCTCGCCGTCACGTACGGAGCGTCGAGGTCGTGAAGCGCGTCCGCCTTTTCCTGGTGGGCCTGCTCGCCGTGTGTACCTTCGCCTCCGCGCACTCGATCACCTTCAGCCACGTCGACGTGCGTCTGGCGAAAAGTACGACCACCATCGACGTGACGCTGCCGATCGCGGCGTTGCTGCACGAACGACCCTCACCGCTTCCCTCGGGCACGACCGAGGCGGCGGTGCGTTCGAGCACGCTCCCGAAAAACGTTCGAGCGTCCCTGACGGCATTGCTGACCGCGCGCTTGCGGCTTTCTTCAAATGGCGAAGCGGTCGCGCCGACGATCAAGCGAATGCGACTCGCCGGGGAGGACATCGAGATCACCGCGACGGCCCCCGCCATTCGCGGCGATCTCGCCGTGTCGGCCAACCTTTTTCCGGAAGATGCCCTGCACAAGGTGTTCGTCGACGTCTACCGAGGCGAGGAACTCGCGGGGCAGTACGCCCTGGACCGCTCGGACGCGTCGTTCACGCTCGCCGCGTCACGGCGTCCCTTGGTCGACGTCATCGCGGCGTTCGTGCGTGAAGGCGTCCATCACATCTTCATCGGACCGGATCACATCCTGTTCGTCCTCGCGCTCATCTTGCTCGGCGGGCGGCTTCGGACGCAAGTCGAGATCATCACGGCCTTCACCGTGGCGCATTCCATCACCCTCGCGCTCGCGACGTTGCAAGTCGTGCAACTTCCGTCGCGCCTCGTGGAAAGCGTCATCGCCCTCAGTATCGTCATCGTCGGGTTGCACGACCTGCGGCAACTGCGAACGGGCGGTGTCGCCGTCCGGGATCCGCGGGCAATGTTCGCGTTCGGCTTCGGTCTCGTTCACGGCTTCGGGTTCGCGAGCGTGCTGAGTGAGTTGGACTTGCCGAGGCAAGCCCTGGCGTGGTCGCTCGCGGCCTTCAACGTGGGAGTGGAGGTCGGGCAGGTGACGATCGTGCTGCTCGCGGCCCCCCTGCTGCTGTTGCTGCGCCGAAGCGCCACGCCTCGCCTCGCACGAAACCTGCTGATGATGGGGGCGGCGGGCGTGACGATCACGGGCGGGTTCTGGTTCGTTCAACGCGCCCTCGGCGTGGGTTGAACGAACCAGGGTGGACGTGCACGGCGCGCGTTCGCGCCGCGTGCCTCGGCGTGAATCGTCGACGAAACCCGCCATTTCCAGTCGTGCGCGATGACCGGAGTCGCCGACCACGCCGCCTCGTCCCGCGTTACTCGAAGAACTTCAAGCTGTAGCCGGTGTTCGTCGTGGCGCCCGGCACGTTGCTCCGGCTGTACGTGATGTTGCTCCACCACATGAACGTGCCGCTGTACCACATGCGGTTCGCCCACGAGTACGTCGTGCCTTTGGGCACCGCGTGGTACGCGAGCGGAAAGGCCGACCCGGCGGGCGGGCTGGTGTTGATGTCGCCGTTTTGCAGCACGAACGAGTGATGGCCCGGCCCGTTGACGTAGAGGGTCGGGTCCCAACCGCTCATCAACGTCGAACGGTTCGAACCGAACAGGCAACCGTTGGACTTGTACCAATCCCACACGTACGTCGGGTCGCCGCCCGCGCGAAGCCGCAAGTCCGCCAGGCAGTACTGGTCGCTCCACGAGCCGTTCGCGGAGTACACCACGTGCAGTTGCCCGTTCGGGTCCTTGATCGCTTCGGGCGCTTCGTTGATGTACGGATTGCCGACGACGCGCTCCCACGTTTCGCGCGGTTGGGAAATGACGGTCCGCGCGCCGGTCGTGGCGGTCGGACTCGACATCTTGGCGATGTAAAGGTTTTGCTCGACGTTCGTGGTGCCCGCCCAGCCGGACCACACGAGGTAGCGTTGATTGTTGTACGTGAACATCGTCGCGTCGATCGCCCAACGGTCGTCGGGCAGCGCCATGCGGACGGGATTGCTGTAGCCGCTGCCGGGACTGGTGGACTCGGTGACGTACGTGCGTTGACCCGCGCCGCCGTCTCCGGAGGCGAAGTAGACGTAGTAGCGCCCCGTGCCAGCGTCACGCACGAGTTCGGGCGCCCACACGTTGGGCATGTTCTTCGGGCTCGACCAGATGAGTGTCCTGGCCGAGTTCGCGAGACCGTCGACGCTGCTCGCGGCACGTGAGTAGATGTTGTTGCCGTCGGACTCCACGGAGTAGTAGGTGCTGTTCACGCGGATGACGCTGGGGTCGGCGTTGCGAATCGCGAGTTGCCCTTGCGCTTGCACCTTCGCGTTCATGGTGGGCGTCGGCATGGTGGCGCAACTCGCCAAGGTGAGGGTGAGGCCGAGGCTCACCAGAGGGTGGAATCGTGCCCGCCTCGTCGAAGTGCTTTCTTGCGCTGCCATTCTTCGCTCCTTTCGCCGTCCCGTGACGGTCGTCGATGCCGAAAAACCCCATGAATACGAGTGAAATGTCGCGTTCGATCGCAAAGGTCGTCTTGTGAGGAGCAGACGCCTGGCGCGAGGATTTCGTTATTTTCGATCCACCTTACTCGCTGGGCCTTCGTTCGAAAAGAGCGTCCGGTTCACCTTGCCTTGATTTGATCGTTTCGAGCGAACTTTCCGGTCGCGCTTCCACGCCGTGTACGAATCGGCGGGACGGCTCTCACTCGCCGAACTCGCGCATGTCGACTCGTTGGGAAACCGTGCGGTCACCGAGACGGGCCACCGCTCACGCACCCCACAAGCTCGACGTTCTTTATCGACGAACGGGGGAGGTTCCACTCTCTCGTTCCCCTCATGGCCGCCCGAGTAACAAACGGTCAGACGACGCTCGTTCGCGTGAGGTCGAAGGCGCCGCGCAAGGCAAGGGCGGGATCGCCCTTCGGAACGAACTCGTGCGCGACGAATCCTCGGTAGCCCGTGTCGTGAATGGCGCGCAGCACCTCCGGGTAGTAGATTTCCTGCGCGTCGTCCAGGTCGTGGCGTCCCGGGACCCCGGCCGTGTGGTAGTGCCCGATGTCCCCGGCGTTCTCGCGAATCGTCGCGATGATGTTTCCTTCCATGACTTGCGCGTGATACACGTCGTACAACAACTTCACGCTCGGAGAATTCACGGCCCGAACGACGTTCAGGCCCCACGCGGACGTATCGCATTGATAGTCGGGATGATCGACTTTGGAGTTGAGCAGTTCGAGCACGAGCGTCACGCCCGCCGCCTCCGCGACGGGAGCGGCCCGCCGGAGGCCCTCGATGGTCACGAGCGCGCCCTCGGCATCCGTGCGCCCCGCGCGGTTGCCGCTGAAGCAAATGAGGTTCGGGACGTTCCAACGTTCGGCGAGACGGACGTTCTCGTGGATTTCACGAACAATCCGGTCATGGTGCCCTCGGCGGTTGAGGCCGGCTTCGATGGATGCGTGACCGTTCATGGCGGAGACGGCGAGGCCCACGTCTTTGGCGCGGGGCCACAAGTCAATCGGGAGGAGTTCGACCGCCTCGTACCCGACGGCGGCGGCGCTCCGCAGCAGGTCATCGGGATTCGTCCCGGGCTTCGCGAAGGACCACCAGGTGAACGACTGACGAATCGCTTCGGCGGAATGGGGTGCCATGATCTGGTTGTATCGCACATCCGGCTCGCCGTGAAGCAAGCTTCGTGCGAGGCGCGGCTCGCGACCTCGCCGGTGATCGACGTGATGAACGAGGCCCCTGGAACTTCGCGATTCCCGCGCGCGGCCGTTGAAGCGCGCGAACGTGCCGTTCGGACGGCGACGTGTTCCGTGTCGGCTCGACTTGACCGCTTCCGACGCGTGAACGGAACGACCGCCGACCGACGCCTCGCCGACCTGTGATCGACCAAGATGCCTACAATCGCTTTATGGACATCCTTGAGCGGGAGCCGTTCTTGCAAACGCTTGAGCAGAGCCTGAGCCGAGCGGCCACCGGGCTCGGTTGCGTGGTGTTCCTCGGAGGAGAAGCCGGGGTGGGCAAGACGACGTTGGTGCGGCAACTGGCGCAACGGCTGCGTGGCCGCGCGCGACTCGCCGTCGGCGCCTGCGATCCGCTGTCCACGCCCCGTCCCCTGGGCCCTCTCTCCGACGCGGCGACGGCGCTCGGGCTCGAATCGTTCGGCAGCGACGCTCCTCGCCTGCAAGTGTTCCAAGCCGTCTTGGACCGACTCGGCTCGGGACCGCGTCCCACCGTGCTGATCATCGAGGACGCGCACTGGGCCGACGAGGCGACGCTGGACTTGCTGCGCTTCATCGGACGGCGCGTCGCGGAAACACGCACCTTGATCATCGTCACGTACCGCGACGACGAGAGCGGAGCGGGGCATCCCCTTCGGATCGTGCTGGGCGACCTCGCCACCTCGCCCGCCACTCGTCGCATGACGCTGCCTCCCCTGAGCGAAGCGGCCGTGGCCGAGCTCGCGGCAGGGCACGCTTTGGACGCGGGCGTCCTGTTTCGCCGAACCGCGGGCAATTCCTTTTTCGTCACGGAGATTCTCGCGAGCGGTTCCACGGGCATTCCGCCGAGCGTACGGGACGCGGTGCTCGCGAGGGCGGCGCGCCTGCCGCCGTCGGCGCGAGCGGTGCTGGAGGCGGCGGCGGTCATCGGTGCACGCATCGAACCTGGCGTGCTCGCCGAGGTGACCGGGGCGGAGTGGGAAGCGATCGAGACGTGCCGAGCCATCGGCGTGATGCAAAGCCAAGACGATTCCACCCACGGATACGTGCTGACCTTTCGGCACGAACTGGCCCGGCAAGCCGTTCTGGAAGCCGTGCCTCCCCACCGTCGGCAAGTGCTGCACCGCCTGGCGCTGCAAGCGCTGGAGGCCGCGCCGAGCACGCGCGCGGAGGCGGCTCGCCTCGCGCACCACGCCGAAGCCGCCGGGAACCGCGAGGCGGTGCTGAAGTACGCGCCCGAAGCCGCTCGGCAAGCGGCCGAACTGCACGCGCACCGGGAAGCGGCGGCGCAGTACGCCCGGGCCCTGCGCTTCGCCGGTGACTTGCCGCTCGCCGAGCGCGCGTCGCTGCTGGAACGGTTCGCTCAGGAGTGCAGCATCTGCGACCGACGAGCCGACGCGATCGTCGCTCGACGCGAAGCGGTGGAGTTGTGGAAAGCACTGAACGACCCGCTGGGACAAGGAAGAAACTTCGCGTCGATGATGAGCTTGCACGTCGGCCTCGGGCAGACCGCAGAGGCGGAGGCCGTCAGCCGAGCGGCGCTCGACTTGCTCGAAGCGTTACCTCCGAGCCCCGAACTCGCGCTGGCGCGTTATGCGCAGGCGACCATGCGGATGTTCGAGCGTGACATCGACGAAGCGATCGCCGAATCCGAGCAAGCGATCACGCTGGCGGACCGCTTCGAGGACAACGTCGTACTCACCGCTTCGTACAACACCCTCGGTTCGTCGCTCATGTTCGTGGATTACGAGCGGGGACGCGAGAACTTGGAGCGGGCCCTCGCCATCGCGCTGGAAGCGCAACTTCCCGTGCATGTCGCCAACGCGTACTCGAACCTCGGTTCGGCTTCGGGCGAGGTGCACGAGTTTCTTCGCGCCGAACAAGACTTGCAGCGGGGCATCGCCTTTTGCGCCAAGCACGACATGGAAGGCCCTCTCCGGTACATGCTGTCGTGGCAAGCGATCGTGCAGATGCGCCTCGGTCGCTGGAACGACGCGGTCGATCTGGCGCGGCAAGTGCTGCAGTACCCCGAAGGCGCCTTGATTCAACGAGTCATGGCCCTCGTGGCGTTGGGCCACGTGTACGCGCGTCAAGGCCACGTCGACGTGTGGACCGTCCTCGACGAGGCGTTGGCGCTCGCCGATCGGTCGGCGACTTTGCAGCGAGTCGCCGCCGTGCGCATCGCGCGCGCGGAAGCCGCGTGGCTCGGCGGTCAGCCGGAGCGTGCCGCCGAGGAAGCACGCGCGGTGTACGACGACGCGGTACGGCACCGTCACCCTTGGTTCACCGGCGAGTTGGCGTACTGGCAGTGGAAGGCGGAGAAGCTGCGAGGCGGAGTGCCCGCGCTCGCCTCGCGGCCTTGCGCGCTGCAGATGGAAGGACGATGGGCGGAAGCGGCCGCCGCGTGGCGCACCTCGGGATGCCCTTACGAAGCGGCCGTCGCCCTCTCGGAGTCGGGCGACCCGGACGCGTTGAAAGAAGCGCTGCGCGTCTTCGAGGAGCTCGGCGCGCGTCCCATGGCGGCCGTCGTCGGTCGTCACCTGCGCGATCTCGGCGTGAAAAGCTTGCCTCGCGGACCGCGCGCTTCGACGCGGGCACATCCGGCCGGCCTGACGAAACGTGAAGTCGAAGTCCTCGGCTGGATGGCGGCAGGCCTGCGCAACAGCGCGATCGCCGAGCGAATGGTCCTCTCGGCGAAAACCGTGGATCATCACGTCTCGTCGGTGCTCTCCAAGCTCGGTGCGAAGAGCCGAACGGAGGCGGTCAGGACGGCAATCGAGATGGGCTTGCTGCAAAATAGGGAAGCTTGACCGTCAACCTGGGGAATTCCGCCGATGTGCCGCTCTTGGGCCGCGCCGCACAATGACCTCGGCTCGTAAGCCAAGGAGGTTCGAATGCCCCGGTACATGGTCGAACGGACGTTTCCCGAAGGATTGCAGATTCCCGTTTCCGAAGAAGGCGCCTTGGCGTGCCTGAACGTGGTGGGCCAGAACGCCGACGTCGGCGTCACCTGGGTGCACTCGTACGTCAGCGACGACAAGAAGAAGACGTTTTGCGTTTATGACGGCCCCAATCCCGAAGCCATTCGGCAAGCGGCCAACCGCAACGGGCTTCCGCTGGACCGCATCGTCGAGGTGCGCGTGCTGGACCCGTACTTTTACCGGTGACTGCGCCGGAGAGGAGAACAGCATGCGTCAGCTCTTCATCGGTACCTCCGTCGTCGCGTTGGGTTTCACGGCGTGGGCCGCCGCTCAATACACTCCGGAGCCCACGCAAGCGCAACTCGCTCAACTTCGCCAGATGATGTCCCGCTTCGAGAACGTCGAGGCGGCGCGCGCCGCCGGATACACCCAGTTCGGCGACTGCATGAGCAACGCCCAGGGCGCCCAAGGAATCCACTTCACCAACCAAGCGCTGATCGACGATCCCGCCGTCGACCCGATGCGCCCCGAGCTGCTGATGTACGAGCCACGCGAGGACGGCTCGCTGCGCTTGGTGGGCGTGGAGTATCTCGTGTTTCAAAAGGCGTGGCATGACAAGGGCAACAAGGCCTCGCCGGCGATGCTCGGTCAAGAGTTCGTTCCCAACATGACCTTGCTGCCGCAACCGTTCTACGCGTTGCACTTGTGGGCTTGGCAGTACAACCCCAAGGGGTTGTTCGCCAACTGGAACCCGCTCGTGAATTGCCCGAAGGTAGGAGCGCTCGCCCCCGCCTCGGATGCTCACGGACACTGAAAAGAACCCTTCGCGAAGTCGGCGTGCGATGCCGCGGACGCGAGCGTATCCCGCACGCCCTTCGCCCGTGCACTGACCCGAGGAAAGGAACTCCTTCCAGGAAGGAGTTCCTTCTTCGGGGCGCCCGCGCCACTTGCCCTTCGGGTCGGCGCGCTCCGAGAAGCCACGCGACATCCAAGGTCGACCGCCCTTCTTCGACAGGGTTTCGAGGGTGCTTCACGTGTCCGCTTGCACGAACGGCCAGAATGACGGCATGGTCCGCCGCCTGATTCTGCCTCCACCCGCCTTGAGGTCGCTGGTGCAGGTCTACTGGTTGATGGACGAGCACCTTTCGCAAGCCGAGCAGCACGTCTTCCTTCCCGAGCAACTCGCGCACTTGACTTTCTCGTCGGGCCGCTCGTGGGTGATCGGGGCGGGCGGCGTGCTCACGCTTCTGCCGCCGGCCACACTGGAGGGACTGGTGACGGCGCCCACGCGATTGTTCTCGGAAGGCGCGGTGCGGACGCTGCGGGCCGAGCTGTACCCTTGGGCCGCGCGGCAACTTTTCGGCTGGAGCTATCCCGACGCGGCGCTGGATTTGCTGGCGGGCGCGGCGGGCAGCGGCGCGGCCCGCACGGCCCGGGCCATCCAAGCCGCGTTGGTCGCCCGCGACGACGAGGCGGCGCTCGCCTTGCTGAGCGACTGGCTGCTGGCGCTCGCGTCCGGTCGGCAGGCAGCGCGCGCGGGCCGCGCGTGGACGGCCGGAGAGGGGGTTCGGGCTGCCGTGCGGCTCTACCACAGCGGTGGGCAGCGGCGCGTGGCGGAGTTGGCAAGCGAGTCGGAGTTGAGTCCGCGCACGCTGGAGCGCTTGTTCGTGCAGGAGGTGGGCGTCGGCGCCAAGACACTGGCGCGCCTCATTCGCTTCGAAACGGCACACAACGCCTTGGCTCAAGGGCCGCAGACGCCGCTGGTCACCCTCGCTCACGACTTGGGCTTCTCGGATCAGGCGCACCTCACGCGCGAGTTTCGCGCTCTGGGCGGCTTGACGCCCGCCACCTTCGCCCGCTTGAGCGACGCGCGCAACCAAAAGAGCGCGGAGTTGGACGGCTCGCGGCACGATCCGCGCGTCTTGCTGCCTCCGATGCCGCCGTGAGACGTCGCGACTCCCTTGTCGCTTTTTTTCAATACCTCGCCGTGCGGCCGCGTCTACGCTGTCCGCATGACTGAGACGTCCTCGTTCGACCCGGCGACCGGGAAGCGCCCGCCCATCGTGTTCCTGCTCGCCACCGCCTTCCTCTTCTCGATGGGGCTTTCGTTGGCGATCCCGGTGCTGCCCTTCGTGGTCGCCAAGTACGTGCCGGACCTTCACTTGCAAGCCAACGTGGTCGGCTGGCTGGCGGCCTTCTACGCGCTGCTGACCTTCTTCTCCTCGCCCTTGCTGGGCGCGTTGAGCGACGCGTACGGACGCCGACCCGTGCTCATCATCTCGCTGCTCGGCTCGGCCATCGGCTACGTGATCTTCGGCCTCGGCGGCAGCTTGTTCATGCTGTTCTTGGGGCGCGGCATCGACGGTTCCACGGCCGGCGGCTTGAGCGCCCTCTTCGGCTACGTGGCCGACACCACCCCGGAGGAAGCGCGTGGCAAGGTCTTCGGGCAGATCGGCGCGACGGTCGGAGCGGGCTTCATCGTCGGCCCGGCCCTCGGAGGGCTGCTGTCGCACCTGGGCTTGAGCGCGCCTTTCTACGCCGCCGCCTTCGTGAGCGTCCTGAACTTGCTGTGGGGATACTTCATCTTGCCCGAGAGCTTGCCGGTGGAGCGGCGCACCCGGCAGTTCGACGCCGCGCACTTGAATCCGCTCGCGCCGCTTCGAGGCGCGCTCGAACTGCCCGTCGTGCGCCGCTTGCTGACGGTGAGCGTGCTGTTCATCTTGCCGTTCTCCCTCATGCAGGTGGTCTTGACCTTGATGGCCCGCGACAGCCTTGACTGGGGGCCAAGCCGAGTCAGCGTGGTGTTCACGGCGGTGGGCGTGTGCGACATCGTGGCGCAAGGGCTGCTGCTGCCCATCTTGCTGAAGCGGTTCGGGGACCGCCGGGTGTCGCAGCTTGGCCTCTCGGCGGGCGTGATCGGCATGCTGCTGCTGGCGCTCGTGCCGTTGACAGGCCAAGCGGCGCTGCTGTACGTCGGCGTGATTCTCTTTGCGGCCGGTGAGGGCGTCTTCAACGCGACGCTGGCGTCCCTGCTTTCCGCGGCAGCTCCCGAGGACGCGCAGGGGCGCGTCCAGGGTGGCGCGCAGGGCGTGCAGTCGCTGGCGCAGGTGGCGGGGCCGCTCTTGAGCGGCACGCTGTACGCGAGGCTGGGCGGCGGTCCCACGTTCGCGGCGGGCGCGGCGGTCGTGGCCTTGGCCCTCGCGGTGCTGACGGGCAGCCGCCTCTCGGCGTCGAAGGTCAGGGCCGAAGCCGTCGACTGAGGAACTTCGGCGGGCCGGTCAGGCATCTCCGGCCCGCTCCGCCTTCACGCCGAACGCCGTCTTGACCGACGAGGGGTGAGCGCGAAGTGGAGGTCGTGAACAGTTCGCGTGGAATTCCCTTCAAGCCGACGAGACAGCATTGGACGCCGTGGTGCGTTCGAACAGAAGGGTCGGCTGATCACGGTACGTCACTTGACTGCGCAGATGGTACCCGCACTTTCGAGCGACGCGCACGGACGCGAGGTTGTCCGGGTGAATCAAACAGAAGGTCGGTTTCGCGGCGCCTTCGGGCGTCGCGAGGTGCGTGTCGCTCCAACGGAGCACGGCGCTCAACGCTTCCGTCGCGAGGCCTTGGCCGTGTACGCTCGGCAGCAACACCCAGCCTGCTTCCGGCACTCCTTTCATGCCGGGCGTGAGGTCCCGGTGGAAGTCTGCCAATCCGACTTCTCCGACGAAAGCGCTCGTGGACCGCTCGCGAATCGCCCAGTATCCGAAGCCCAGCAAGGCCCACAAACCCGCGTAGCGCAGAAGGCGGCTCCACACCTCCTCGCGAGTGGACGGCCGACCGCCGATGAAGCGCGTGACGAGCGGATCGCTCCACAGCCGAAGGCAGGCGTCGAAGTCGGCCGTCGTGTGTCCACTCAACATGAGTCGGTCGGTGATCAACGTCGGTGCGTTCGCGTGCTCCATCATAGATTCCTCGCGCTTGGCATGCCCCACGGTAACGCGGAACGTACGTGGCGGCGGGCAAGACGTCGGACGAGTCGGCAATCGGAAAAACGAACCTCTCGACTGCCTGAAGCCTCAGGCGTTTCGAGCCCGAGGCGACGACGTGTGAGATTCTACTTCGCATGAATGATGTCGGTCCGTTTCCTGCGGCCTGGACAAGCGGAAGCTGCGAGGTGAACGCCGTCGAGATCCACTACGTGCGAACGGGTGGAGACAAGCCCACGTTGATCGCCCTGCACGGATTGGCGGGAAGCGGCGCGTGCTGGACGGCTTTGGCGCGCACGCTCGAAGACGAGTACGACGTGGTGATGCCCGACGCGCGCGGGCACGGAAGGTCGAGCGCTCCGTCCGACGGGTACCTGTACTGCGACCACGCGAGCGACGTCGTGGGCCTCATCGACGCGTTGCAACTGACCGACCCGATTCTGCTCGGACACTCGATGGGCGGCATGACGGCGGCCGTCGTGGCGAGCGAACTCGGAACCGCCCTTCGCGGCGTCGTTCTCGTCGACCCGACGTTCATCGGTCCCGAGCAACAGCGTGACGTCTACGAGAGCGAGGTGGTCGAGCAGCATCGCCACCTCCTTCGAGCGGACAAAAGCGAGTTGCTGACGCAGTCACGACTTCGTCATCCGCATCGTTCGGCGGAGATGATCGAACTTCTCGTCGACGCGCGCCTTCGAACCCACATCCGGGCGTTCGAGGTGCTGACGCCGCCCAACCCGCCGTATCACGACTTGATTCGCCGCATTCGCGCGCCTCTGCTGATGGTCCTGGCGAGCAAGGGCGTCGTTTCGATCGAAGCCGCTCGCGCGCTGCAAGGGCTCAATCCTCGCCTCGGCTACGAGGTCGTCTCGGAGGTCGGTCACGGTCTTCCGTACGACCGACCCGAACAGTTGGGAGCCGTGGTCAAAGCCTTCGCGCGGTCGCAGATCGTCGAGTGATCCGCCGTGGAGACGCGGGCAAGTCATCGCGGGCGAGCGCCGGTCGAAGCGAGCGCCGCGGAATTAGAGGTGAAGCGAACCGTGCCGTACGACGACGGCATCGCCACGTCGGTCAAAGCTTGCGGTAAGGCGTCGCGGCGCTCGGCGTCCCGGTCGTGAAGGGCGGTGGCCGCGGCGAGCAGGCCGAGGTACGCACGAACGGCGGCCGCGGAGGTCGCGTTCTTGCCGAGTTGCTTGCGAAAAACGGGCGCCGCGGTCTTGGCGCCGAGCTTCACGCCCGAGAGGCGAACGACGAAGGGAGACGCGCCGAAGGAGCCGCGCCCCTCGAGGAAGACGAGCGGTAGCCGCTGTTTCGTCGCGAAGCTCGCCAAGGGCTTGGCGCCATGAATGGCGTCGAAGGAGAAGATCAGTCGTACGTTTCGGGCCGCCAAACTGTTCGCGGCGAGAACGGCTTGCGGGACGCTGGACGCGTCGTCTTGCACAATGAGAGTCACTTGCCGATCGCCGAAGAGCTTGCGGCGTTTTATCTCGGCGACGCCTGCCGCGAAACCGGCGAGTTGTTGAGCGCCGACGGACGCGCCACGGCCCGTGATGGACGTGATGACACCGAAGCGGAGGGGAGCGGCAACGCCGACGGAAGTCGCGGCGAGCGAAAGGGTGAGGATCAGGGGCAAGCGCCGAGCGGCAAGCAAAGAAACCATGATGACTCCTTCGACGACACGTCGTGCCGTCTTCGTTCGAATCGAGTCGAAAGTGAACCGTGAACAGGGTGGATGCCGAGGCGTGCGAAGTCGCGCGGTTGGTTTCGACGCGTCTCCTGCTCCGCCGAACGCATGGTGGCAGCGAAATTCTTACAAGAACATCACTTTGGTAGCCTACAAAACGACATGAAGTGCGAATAAATGTCGTCCGATTACACAGTCGCCGCTTTGTATGCGTTCGCGCACTACCGAAGGAAGACGTTCAATATTCTCGACAATTTTCCAAAATCGAAGCGTTGGGCGCCGACTCGAATAGAGAACGTATCGACGCCTAACTTCACGTCGCGGTCGATCGAAGTCTCGCCTTCGACAGATCCTTGTAAGACTTCGCTTCGTATGCTTTTCGCAAGGCACTTCACCCTTCACGCCATTGAGGAACCATGAATACCTTGTGCGATTGTCAAAGCATCCGAGCGGCCGAGCTTCCCGACGCGCTCGCCGTACGCGCTTCATCCATTCACGTTCACCGCAAGCTGCACGCGTCCTTGCACGCCTTCGACGTTCCCTTCGAGCTTCACGGCGACACCTTCGTCATAACGACGAGCGCCGCGAGCACCTTGCGCGGCTTGCTCGACACCTTCTCGCTCAACGAGCGCGCCGACCTTCACGCCGCTCCACACACCGACAACCGCACGGACGCTTGGCAATCCGCGCCGCTTCACCTGTGGCTGCATCGCCTCGCCACTCCTTGGTTCGCCGACGTGGCCAAACACCTTCACTTTCACCTTCAACCGATCGTGCGCCTCACGAGCGGTGAAGTGTACGGGTACGAAGCGCTCGCTCGAGGCCGCCTCGACAGCGTGGAACTGGGCGCGGCCGTCCTCCTCGAAGCGGCCGCGGCGCACGGTCAGGCGCGCGCCTTCGACGCCCACGCCCGTCGACACGCCATCGGCACCGCCTACCCGTTGCTCCAACCTCACGAACTGCTGTTCATCAACTTCGCGCCGGGCGTGGTCTACAACCCCGACATCTGCTTGCAAACCACGTTCCAAGCCTGCCGTGACGTGAACGCCGATTTCTCCCGCCTGCTGTTCGAGGTCACCGAAAGCGAAGCCTTCCCGGACTTGACGTTGCTCAAAGCAATTCTCGAGCGATACCGAGCACAAGGCGCCAAAGTCGCGCTCGACGACCTTGGGGCGGGCTATACCAGCTTGACGTTCCTCGAAACGCTTCGGCCCGACATCGTGAAGCTCGACCGAGCGCTCATCCGTGGGTTGCACGACGCCGATCCGCGCGTCGATCTCGTGGCGGCGCTCGTACGCTTCGCGCACGAACTGGGCGTGCAAGTCGTGATCGAAGGCGTGGAAACCGAGCGCGAACTGCGCTTCGCGCAGGAACTCGGCGCGGACTTCGCGCAAGGCTACTTTCTCGGTCGTCCAACTTCGCGTCCCGCCGGACTCGCCACGCCCGCCGCCGCGTTCTGGTCGAGTGTGCAAGCATGAGGACGCGTGAACGTCGAATGCCACCGTTGAGTCCGAGCGTTCTCGCCGCCGCGCTCGAACACGCCGGCATCGGCATTCTCATCACGGACGATCGTCGCCGCGTCTTGTACGTCAACGAGACTTTCACGCGCGACACCGGCTACTCCCTGGACGACATCCGGGGCCTCAGTTGCGCCGTCCTGCAAGGCCCGGGCACGAACCCTGCGGACGTCGAGGTGCTGCGCGGAGCGCTCGACCGCGCCGAACCGATCGAACAAGTCTTGCTGAACTACCGCAAGGACGGCACGCCGCTGTGGTACAAGGTGCGCATCCGCCCGATGTTCGAAGACGGCACGCTGCGGTACTTCGTCGGCGTGCAAGAAAACTACACGCCGCTCAAGGACTTGCAGCGTCAGTTGGAGCACGCGGCGAACACCGACAGCCTCACCGACCTCGGCAATCGCCGCGCCTTCGAACTGCATCTCGCCGAGCTCGAGAAGCGCGCGCACCCCTTCGCGATCGTGATCCTCGACGTCAACAACCTCAAGCACGTGAACGACAGCTTCGGGCACGCTGCGGGCGACGCGCTCATCGAGCGTGTCGCGAGCGGTCTGCGCGCCGCTTGCGATACTCAGGAGCGCGCGTTTCGATTGGGCGGCGACGAGTTCTCGTGGCTCGTCCCCCTCGCCGAGGCTCACGCGTTGACGCACAGCTTGGAGCGGTTGTACGAAGAGTTGAAACGGCAAGGAATCGCTCGACAAGAAATCAGCGTAGGCGCGGCGATCTTCCCGATCGAGAATCTTGACGTGTGGAGCGCGGTGCGCTTGGCCGACTGCAGGATGTACGAGCAGAAAGACGCCCTGAAGGCGTCTACGCCGCGCGCGTGAAGTGGCGACCGATGCTCCTTCGTGCTCGAGCATCGGGGAATGCCCCGGGTCCGAAGGGTCGCGCTCGCGGTCACCGCGAGCGCGACCCTTCGGCGTTCGGGCGAGACTGAAGCCGGAACGGTGCCAACGCGAGGGCAACGTCAATTCGCGTAATCTCACCTTGCTTGGACAAGGCGCGCCGTGTTGGCGCGGCGACCGGGGAAGGAGGCCGAACGCATCGAGCACGAGGGGGGTGGGCGCCCCAGTTTACAACCGCGTCAAGGCAGGGTAGCGGCGGATGGCCTCGTCCTCGTTCAAGAACTCGCCCTCGGCGTCCGGGCTCCAAACGACCTCCAAGCGGCCCAATTGCCCCTCCTCCACGCCCGCCAGCGCGAGCAGGGCCGTTTCCAAGCTCTCGGGCGTGCCACGCGCCACCTTGAAGTTGGTCGTGTCCACCGTCGAGGCCGCCAGGGTCACTGCGAGGTACGTGCCGCCCGGTCGACCTTGATTCTTTCGAGTTCCGACGAAGCCCTTGTGGGCGTTTCCATCCTGATACTGACTCGTCGTCTGGGTCTCGAAGGCCGCCCGTGCGCGCGCCGCCCACCCGCCCACCACGCTCGCCGCGCCCGAAAGGTTACCTGCCCGGCGCCGTTCCAAGGTGCCGTAGGCCCAATCTCCTTTGTGCCGCAGCAGCAGCAGCGCACTTTCGCGCAGCAAGGTGAGCAGACCGCCTGGCCGGTCCGGATCGTGCGATTGCGCGAGCTTCTGGAGTTGCGCCTTGACCTTCGCGCCGTCCGTGAGCAGCACTTGCACCTGCACGGCCTGAGGAGAGCGCCGCCGCGCCTTCACCCAGTCGACCAGCGAGGAAATCACCGCAAAGGCGACGAACAAGCTCATCACGAACAGCACCTCGCCCAGCGTCCAGTTCGAGTCGGAGGAGGAACTGGACCTCGTGCTCGGCGAGGACGAGGACGAGGACGAGGACGATCCCGTGATGGAGGACGAAGACCCGAACGAGGAACTCGAGGAGCTCGGAGAGGACGAATTGCTGCTGCTCGATGGAGACGAGCCGCCGAAGCCGCCTCCGGTCACCGCGCGGGCGGTGCCCACGAGAAGCAGAGCGGCGAGGAAAAAGGCGAGCAGCGCGTGGAAGGAACGTTTGGTCATCTCGTCACCTCGGCGGCCCGTGTGCTGCGACGTGCGGGCCGAGTGAATGCAGTGAACGGGTCTTCTTGACCGACGTTCCGTGTGTAAGAGGCGACGTCGGCGCCGATCTCGATCGACAGGCGGTCCTGCTCGGTGATGGCTCCGGCGGACCCATGGCGCCGCACGGTAAGAATTGGAAGCCGTCGTCATCGAATCTCTCGTGACGCGAGTAGTTCAGCGGCTCGGTCCGAAGCTTCGGCGTCACCAAGGTCTTATTCACGGGCATGACAAGCTCCTTCCGACGTCCGCTCGTGCGGCGCCGCTTCCCAGCGGAAGTGAGGGCAGCCTAGGCGTACCACCGTGACCGGACGATGACTGCACCGATCCACTCGTTTCGCCCGACCGGAGAAAGGCGGTTTGCACGCCGTGATCGGGAAGTTGCAGGAGGTGGGCAGCGTCACGAGCCAGGCTCGCGCGAGAAGTCCGCACGTCGCTGCGAACTGCTTGGAGGCACTGCCGACATCGAACCAGGCGTCGAGGCGTGGTGCGAGTTCCGCCCGCTCGGGTGGGCGGGGTCAAGCGAGGGGCAGTGCGACCGGTAGGGGAACGGCGCCGCGTCAAGCGTGCGCACTGCTCGTGATCGTCCGTAGGCCCGTCCGCACGAGCCACGAAGAAAGCGGCCATTCAAGGCCGCCCATGAGAACGAGCTCGCGTCGTGGCCTGCGCGTCGACGCTCCTAGAAGCAGTTGCGCGCGTCTCGTCGTTACGAGTGCGCGAGCGCTCGTTGGAACAGCATCGTGTCGGTGTACTGCACGAAGCGGGTGATCTTGCCGCCACGAACGGTCCAAGCGTGCGCGACCGGAATGCGAATGCTCTTTCCGGTCGCCTTGTACGTCCCGCTGTACTCGCCGAGCATCACCACGGTCTCGCCGTCGTCCACGAGTTGATGAGGCGTGACGGTAAAGCGATCCCACTCCGTCCCAAGCTTCATGAACACGTTCTGCAGCACGGCCTCGGGACCACGCGAGGTGCCAGGGTACGGACCGCCTTCAGCTTCGATCCATTCCACCTCCGGGTCAAGGTTTCCGAGCACCGCGGGGACATCGCCACGGGAGAAGGCGTCGTAAAGTGATTGAACGGTTTCGCGACTGTTGGTTGCGATCATGCTCGCACTCCTCTTCCACACCAAAAGGAAGCGGGAACGACCTTCGAGGCTTCTCATGTTTGGTGTTCTTGCATGATACTCCTCGGCTCCGCGCTGGCGGCATCCGGTCATGCTCCTCTGGTAAAGCGGGTGACGGGGAACCGAAGGCGAGAGGAATTGGCTTTCACTTGGAAACGAAAAAAGCGTCCTTTCGGACGCTGATAAGGAAAAGATAGCGTGCTATGCGCCATGAGTCAACGGTATTCGTGGTGCGGTAGTGGCTTTAAGAGCATGACGGGTGTTCAATGAAGCATGAACGGAGTGACGTGCCCGCGCTGCGCTTCCGTCACCATCGTCAAAAACGGCCATGCCCACACCGGCAAGCAACGCTTCCTCTGCCGAGCCTGCACCTTTCAATTCACGTTCGATCATGCCCGCCCTCGCATTTCTGACGACACAGAGCCCTCGTCAACCGTTTGTTGACCGAACGTCTCTCGCACCGCGGCATCTGCCGCGCTGTGGGCGTGAGCCGTTCCTGGTTGCGTCTCCACCTCCAAAAGCTGCACAAGACCGTGCCACACAGCCTTGAAGACCAGGTGGTCGCGTCAAAAAAAGCGTGAGCGCCCCGAAGACCGCGCCACTCGTCATGGAGTGCGACGAGTGATGCACCTTCGTCGGTCGGCGTTCACGCGAGCTTTGGGTGTGGCTGGCGATGGACCGTCCCACACGGCGCCTCGTGGGGTGCTTTCTCGGGCCTCGGGACGCGGTGGGCGCGTTCGGGTTGTGGCAAAGCCTGCCGGGCGCGTACGTGAGCGCGGAGTGCCACACGGATAAACTGGCCGCGTACCGAGGCGTGGTGTTCGGGGCGTTGCATAAGCTGGGGGGGACGCAGCACATCGAGCGCTTGAATGCGACGTTACGCGCGAGGTTGCCGCACTTGGTGCGTCGGTCCTTGTCGTTCAGTCGAAGTCGAGCGAACTTGGAGACGTTGGTGTGGTTGTTCGTGCACCGCTACAATGCGTCATTCCTTTGAATCAACTACCCGCCTCATGTTCTTTCGACGGCGAGACCGTCTCGTGCGCGTTCTCCCGCCTTCCTACTGCCCGCGAGGCGCAGGGCGGCGCGTCAATCGGCAACTGCTTCGAGGCGAACGAGTCGTTTCCTTGCCGCTTACGCGCTGAGGAGGCGTAACTTCGTCGGGCAGCCTTTGTGCACCGAGACCAGCCAAGCATTCCAGTCACGCTGCACCGCGTCGAAGTCACCGCGGCGCGCCAGCAGGAACTCCTGAACCGCCGCCATGCTCACCGCGCCGTCCGGCACGCGATGCGCGAGTTCTCGCACCACGCCCTCCGTCACGTCCGGCCAGAAGCGGCGCAGCATGCCCGCCACTTGCGCCCTCGACGCGTTTCCCAGGAACACGTGCACGTCCGCGCGGCCCGGTCGAATCAGCGCCGCGTCGAGATGCTCCAGGTGATTCGTCGTCATGAACGTCACCCGCCCGTCCTCCCCGGCCGCCACGCCGTCCAAGGCGTTCAAGAGGCCGTTGAAGGACAGCTTCACGCTCGGCGTTCTCGGCGCGCGCCCGTGAAAGACCGCGTCGATGTCTTCGAGCAAAATCACCGCGCGGCGCGGCAAGTTGCTCAGCAACGCCACGAGACGGTCGTCGCTCAGCTCGGGCGTCGCGAGGTTGAGAATGCACACGCCGAGCCCGAACTCCCCGGCGAGCGCCGCCACGAGGCTCGATTTGCCGTTGCCGGGCGGGCCGTGCAGCAAGTACCCGCGGCGGTACGGAATGCCGACCTCGGCGTACCACGCGCGATCTGCCAGGAACGCCGCGAGGTCTCCGCGCGCACGCTGCAAGACGTCCCCGTCGTACACGAGGCTCGACAATGGGCGTGCCGCGCGCCGCTCGGCGAGGTTCCACCCCTGGTACTCGGGTACGTGGATTTCCACGCGGCCGTCGTGCCGCCCGGCGGTGAAGTCGTACGCGTCTTGCAGAAGTTGCGGAATCACGTTGCGCGCCGAGGCGAACATGCGGAAGGTCAACGCGTGCGTGTAGCCGAGGAACTTGCGGTCCTGCCCGTCGCGCCGCTCCCGGCTTGGACGCGCGAGCACCCAGTGGCCGCGGTAACGCAGCAGCACCTGCCCGCCCAGCGGCACGAGGCGCACGTGCACGGCGTCCCCGTCACGGTCGGTGCCGAGCGTGAGGTTCTGGCCGCCCATGTGCTCGTTGAAGCGCGTCACCACGCCGAGGTGGCGCAAGTGCCGCCCGACGGGTTGCGCGGCCAGCCACGCGGCGAGCCAGGGAAAGGCGTGGTCGTCGCCTTGCACGTCGAGCGTGAGGGTGAAGCGGTTCTTGAAGGCTTCCCATAGTCGTCCTGGAAAGGTGCGTAGGGTGGCGGCGAGCGCGCCGAGCGCGCCGAGGAGGAGGCCGCCTTGGGCCAGCTCGTTCGAGGCGAGCGTGCGGTGCAAGGTCGTCACGATGTCATGCCAGGTGGTTGCAAGGAGGTTGATCAAGGTGTCCATAACGGTTCCCGGGAGAGTCGTGAGGCGGCCGCTTCCCGGGAACGAGGGAAGCATGGAAAAGCCGCGCGGCAGGGCGTCGAGCACGACGAGCGCGAGCAGTGGAAGCTCATCGACTGTAGCAAGCGGCCCTTCGTTCGTTCGTCCGCCGAGTGGCCACGGGCTCGCTACGCCCTTCGGCTCAGCCCGCGATCGAAGCGCTCGCCACGAGTCCACGAGACGTCACCACATCTCCGTCGCCCCGCTCTCGCAGCGCGAGTTGCTCATCGTCGGGCACGCACGGATTCCTAGACCCGTGGCCGTGTCGCTCGCGGACGACAAGCGAAAAGCAGGCCGCCCATGGACGGCGCGGCAGTGGAAACGCGGCGCGAGAGGCAACTCCTCTCGCGCCGCGAGCACGCTCAGGGCCGCAGTCGCACCTTGACGAGGCGGCGCTCGTCCGAGGTACCGCCGACCTCCTTACTGACCGTAGGTGATGCGGTAGATGACGCCGTTATCGTCGTCCGTGAGCAGCATGGCGCCGTCCGGCAGGACCGCGAGATCCACGGGGCGGCCACGAACGGTTTGCCCGTCCAGAAAGCCGGTGACGAAGTCCTGGGCCTCCCCGGTCTGTGGATTCACCATCACGACCTTGTACCCGGTGCGTTCGGTGCGGTTCCAAGAGCCGTGCAGCGCTACGAACATCTGGTTGCGGTAGGCGGTGGGGAACTTCGTGCCCGTGTAGAACGCCAAGCCGAGCGGCGCGCTGTGCGCTGTGACCGTCGCGAAGGCCGGGGTGGCGTTCGTGCAGACCGCGGCGGTCTTCCGTCCGAACTGCTGATCGAACACTTGCTTGCCGCTCAAGGTGTAGCAGTACGGCCAGCCGTAATTCCCCCCGGCTTGGAGTTTGTAGAAGCTTTCCGGCGGGATGTCGTCGCCGAGCATGTCACGGCCGTTATTGGTGGCGTACAGGGTGCCGCCGAACCATTCCAGTCCCACGGCGTTGCGCAGCCCTGTCGCGTACGCCTTGCCGTTTTTGCCGTTCGCGTCGTACGCCCACACGGCGGCACGCCGCGGGTCGCTCTCCTCGCAGACGTTGCAGCTGCTGCCGATGGAAACGTACATCCGCCCGTCCCGCCCGAACGTGACCGTTCGCGTGCTGTGCCCGCTGCCGGACGGAAGATCGACCAACTTCTGGGCTGCCCCGCTCGCTTTCGTGTCCCCGGACTTGTACGCGAATCGCACGACCGCGTCGGTGTTCGCGACGTACAGATACCCGTTGTGGAATGCCAACCCGTGTGGCTGGCGTAATCCCGTGGCGAAGGCGGACTTGCCGTCGGGCTTTCCGTCTCGGTTGCGGTCCGGGAGGACGAAGACCGTGCCCGCTCCCATGTCGCTGACGAACACGTCCCCGTTGGGTGCGACGGCGAGCAGGCGAGGGCTCTCGAAGCCGCTCGCGTACTCCGTGACGTGAAAGCCGCTCGGAACGTTCAGCTTGCTCGCGATTCCCTGACCGGACGCCGCCGTCAGGGCCGTGAGGCAGAGGGTGCCGGTCAGGACGGACGCGGCGCGTCGGAAGGAAGCCGTCGTCCGTGCGACTCGATGCTGAAGGGGGTGTCGATGCTGGCGAGGTCGAGCGTCACGAGTCTGCATGGTGTTCCTCCGATTGAGTTCAAAGCCTGCGTGATGTTCTCCGGGCGCTTGCCACCACGAATAACTCCTCGGCAGGGGAATACCACTACACCTCTCGACCGTGAAGCCGCGCTGAGGATGCGCCGCCGCGAATGGAAAGATGACGATTGCGACAACGTCTCGATGGCGCGGTGTTCGTTATCGTGCGGGGTCCTGTGCCGTCCCGTCGGGTCGAACACCAAGCCGGGGTCGAACTTCCCGTACGACGTACTCGACGTGTCCGCTCCTCGGAGCGGAGCGAGTCGCTTGCGTCATGGACGTCCGGGTGCCCACCGAGGGGCCTCCATGAAGCGACTTTGCAAGGCGTCGTGACCGCGCTGTCCGTCGACGCCGTCACGCTTGTCGAGGTAACGCGCCACCGCTTCTTTCGTCAAAGGCCGAGCGAGTCCGTCGAAGGTGCGTGAGCGTATCAATCGTCGGACGGAACGGGAGCGGGAGAAGCGCTCGGGGATGCGTCACGCTCGTCGTCCGCGTCGGCCACGACCCGTTGCACGTCGACGCCCGCCGCCTCCAAGCCGGGTTCGAGCAAGGCGAACAGTGAGCGCGGCGGGCGCTTCGACGCCGTGAGGACGAGGTGGTCGCGCGCGCGCGTGAGCGCCACGTACAGCAAGCGGCGCGCTTCGGCATCTTCACGCCGCGCGGCGAGCGTGCTTTGCAGCGCGTACGGCACGGGCAGCTCGGTCTCTGATCCCTCGGGTCGGCACGCCACGCCGAAGGTGGGGGAGAACAGCACGCTCGGCGCGTCACTCGTCGGCGTCCACGCGAGGTCCGCGACGACGACGATCGGCCACTCGAGGCCTTTCGCGCCGTGCATCGTCGATAACGTCACGGCGTTTCCGCTCGCCACCGCCGGACGCTTCACGTTCCATCCGGCTTGCAGATACTCACGCAAGCGACGCACCACGAGGAACACGTCCTCCTCGCCTCGCTCGAGTTCCCGCAGGAGGTCGAGGGTGCCGCGCCAATCCGCCAGGCGACGCTCCGCGTCCGGCAGGTGCGCGAGCACGGCGCTGTACCCGCCGAGGCGATCGGCGAGTTGCACGAGTCGGCTCGGCGACCACGACCGACGGTGCGCTTCCAACGTCCGCAGGAACTCGCTCGCGCGGCGAGCGAGCGGATCCGTGCACGCCGCCAGCGCGTCCAGCCACGGACGCTCTCCGCGCGCTCGGTGCATGGTGTGCAGCGTGGTGTCGCTCAGGCCGCACCACGGCGAGCGCAGCACCGCGATCAGCGCGACGTCGTCGTGCAATGCCACGGCTGTCAGGAGGTTGACGACGTCACGCGCGGGCGTCGTGTCGAGCAGCGAGCCGCTGCCCGCCGCCACCACGGGCACGCCGTGCGCGGCGAGGGCCGCGCCGATCGCCGGTAAGGCTGCCCAGGTGCGCGTCAGCACCGCCACGTCTCCCGGCCTCGCCTCGCGAGGACCGTCTCGGTCCTCCACGAGCAGGCCCTCGTCCAGCAAGGCGCTCACGCGCCGCGCGACGAGGTGGGCTTCCAAGCGTCGCTGCTCGGCCGTGGATTCTTCGCCGTCCACGACGTGCGCCTCGATGGGAAAGACGGCGGTGCTCGAAGGGCGCGCGGCGCGCAGCGGCGCGTGGAGGTCGCCGAGGAGCGGCGCGAAGACGGCGTTGCACGCGTCCACGAGGCGCGCGTGGGTGCGGAAGCTCACGTCGAGCGCGACCTCCTCGCCGCCCTCGGCCGTGACGGCAGTGCGGGCGCGGCGAAAGGTGTCGACGTCCGCGCGACGAAAACCGTAGATGCTCTGCTTCTCGTCGCCCACGACGGTCAAGCGCGCCGTCGCATACAAGTGCCGAAGAATTTCGTCTTGAACGGGGTTGACGTCTTGCGCCTCGTCGATCAGGAACGCCTTCCAGCGCCGCGCGTAGTGCGCGCGGACCTGCTCGTCTTGCAGCGCGTGCAGGGCGTGCACTTCGAGGTCCGCGAAGTCCAGCAGTCCCTCGCGTTGCTTGCGCGCGCTCAATTCGGCTTGCACGCCCTCGAAGGCTTCACGCACGTCCGGAAGCGCTTCTTGCCACCACGCGTCGCCCACCCCGACTTGGAGCGTGAGGTCACCGCGATCCGTGGCGAGGGCCTTGATGGTCTTCAACGCGTCCTTGACGCTCGCGAGCGCGCCGTCCGGCCACGCTTTGGCGCTTCCGCCGCGCAAGTCGAGCGTGCGCAACACCTCCGCGTGCGTCGAGGGATCGTCGAGGAGACGTCGAGCGCTGTCGAGTGCGGTGCGTCGCGCGTCCTCTACGCGGTCGCCTTCCTCTCCTAGCACCGCCTGCAGGGTGCGCAGGGCTTCGCGCCACGTCGGCTCGCTCGTCAACGCGTGCGCCGCGTCTCGTCTCGCTTGCGCGGCCCACACGCTCCAAGACTCTCCTCCTACCGCGAACGCGCGCTGAGCCGTGAGAGGATCGCCGAGCAGGGCGCGCAGCACCTCGGAAAGCCGCGAGTACGGCAGGCGCGTGAACAGGCGTGGCGGCAGGGCGGCGAGCGCGAGCGCGAAGTGCTCGTCGAGCCACGCCGCGCGCTCCTGCTCGTCGATGACCCTCGCGTCGGCCCGCACGCCCGCCGAGCGCGGATGGTCGCGTACGATGCGGCCGCACAAGGCGTGCAGCGTTCCGATCGGCGCGGCTTCCAGCTCCGCGAGCGCCTCGAAGTCGTCCGGCCGCGCGCTTTGCACGCCTCGGCGCACGCGGGCGCGCAGTTCCGTCGCTGCTTTCTCCGTGAACGTCACCGCCACGACCTCCAGCGGGGACAGGCCGTGCGCTTCGAGGTGATGCAGGAAGCGCGCGACGAGCATGTGCGTCTTCCCGCTGCCCGCCCCGGCGACGACGGCGACGCTGCCCGCCGCGTGCGCCGCGCGCGCCTGTGCGTCCGTGAGGCTCACGCGGGCTCCTTGCGTGCGAGGCGAGGCCCGGCGCGACACACGGCCGGGTACGGGCAGCGTTCGCACGCTTTGCGCGCCGCGTCCGGCCTCGGTGGAAACGCGCCGCCCTCCAGGGCGTGCTTCACGCGATTCGCGAACGCTTCCAAGGCGGCGTCGCCGAGGCGCAGTTGCCCCAGGTTGTCCCCGGTGCTCAGCGATACGTACCGCGCTCCGCCCGGCGGGCGACCCGGCATGAGGGCGGGCAGGGCCGTTTGCTGGTAGATCGGGAGTTGCACGTCGAGGCCGAGCTTGCCGTCCGTGTCCTGCGCGCCCGGAGGTTTGCTCGACCCGCTTTTGTAATCCACGATCGCCACGGCCCGCCCGAGGTCGTCGACACGGTCGACGACGCCGCGCACTCGCAAGCCGTACCACGCGCCTTCGAAGGGCGCTTCGACGAGGGCGATGCGCGCGTTCGGCGCGAGAAACTTCGGGGCGCTCAGGGCGCGCCGGAGGCGCGTGAGTTCCTCGAGGCGCTGCACGTCCCACAGGGGTGTGCGCGGCCAGCCGAGGCGCTCTTCCGCTTCGCGCAGCGCGCCCTCGAGCGCGCCGAGCATGACACTTCGCGCGTCCTCGCCCGGCCTCGCTTGAGCGCGCAGCGCCAGCAAGCGCATCGTCTCGTGCCGCAAGCGCCCCAGGCCTAGCGACTCGTCGTCGTTCTCGTCGGTCACGTCGACGCGCAGCTCGTACGACAACCACCAGCGGAACGCGCACGTGCCAAGCACGCGCAACTCGCTCGCGGAGTACACCCGCTCGGTCACCGCGACGGAAAGGCCGGTGAGGCCGTCGAAGGCGTCGAAGGTCGTCGCGGTTTCTCGGCGGCGCTCCACGTCGAGGGCGTGCCGCGCGAACGCCGTGACGTCGTCGGCCGCGTCGAGCGAGACGCGCCGAGCTTCCTCCTCGCTGCAAGGCGTGCGGCGCTCGTGCGCTTCGATGTCGGTCGTGAGGCGCGTGAGGTACGAGCTGGGCAGTCCCTCGCCGCCGCTCTGGCCTTGCCGTGCGTGACTTCCGGTGAGGGTGCCGCTCGCGGCGCACAGCAACGACCAGAAGGACAACGCGTCCCGCCTCGCCAGGGACGCCGGGACTTCGAGCGGCACGCCGCTCGCGTTCAGGCGGCGGCGTTCGATGAAGTCCAGCAGCGGATCGTCGGCGAGCGGCGCGGGCCACTCGCCTTCCACGAGGCCCAGGATGAACACGTGCGGTACCCTCGCGCCGATCACGGCGTACGGCGTGAGAAGCTCCAGCGCCTGCCCGCTCGCTTGAGGAGCGACGGCTAGCAAGGAGAGCAACGTACGCACTTCTTCCAAGAACGCCTCGCGCGACACCAGTTCCTCCGCGGGGCGGGCCAAGGCGCGCACCTCTCCTGTCAGCGCGTCGAGGGCCGCCTCGTCGAGCGACCCTCGCGCGCGTGCGCGTGCCTCGACGTCCCGAGCTTCGAGGAGGTTCGTTACCCGCGCCGTCCACGCGGCGCGCGTCGCTTGCGCGGGCCACGCGAACGCGCTCAAGTCCACGCCCGCCTCGCTCCACCCGTCGAATGCGTCGGGCCTCGCGCTTCTCAACGCTCGCCAAGCGTGCGGCTCCACGCCGACATCGAGCGGATGGCCGAGCAGTCGCGCGACCCGCTCGAACGCCGGACCACGCTCCACCACCTCCAGAGCTACGCGCAGCCACGAGCCGACGCGTGTCTCCCCGAGCGGTACGGACGCGGTGACGTCCACGTCGAGGTCGTACTCCCACGCCACGGCTTGCACGAGCGGTCCCCAAGCGGCGTCGTCCGCCACGACGAGGGCGACGTCCGACACGGGCACGCCGCGCTTCAACAAGTCTCGAATTTCACTCAGGGCGGCGCGCACTTCCTCTTCGCGGTGCGCGGATGACCGCGCCCGCACCTTCGCCAGCCCACCGCCCAGAAAGGCGTTCGCGGCGTCGGGCAGGGGCGGGGCGTCGAACTGCACCGTCCACCCGCGCGCTTCCAGCCAAGCTCCGGCCTCCTCGTTCTCCGTGAACAAGCGGTGCGGCGTCCACGGCAGGCAGACGACGCTGCCGTCCCCGGCGAACGCGTCGAGGAAGCGGCGCTCGTCGAGCGTGAGCCGCACGTACCCGAACAGCGTCAACGGTCCGCCTCGCTCGATGGTGCGCGCGGCGACCGCGAGGACTTCCGCGCCGTCCACCACGCTTTCGCCGCGCAAGAAGCTGCGGTAGCGAGCGGCGACGCGCGCCACGTCGCGCACCCGCGGCACGTCATCGCGCGCGAGCGCGTCGAGGTCGACTTCGAGGCGCAGCAACTCACGCACGGCCGGACCGAAGGTGCGAGCGCTGCCCGAGGGGGCCGCCGCGCCGAGTTCGATGCTCACCGCGTCGGTCAGCAGGCGGTGAGCGAGCACCGGCGACGCGACCTCGATGCCCCGTGACGTGAGGTGCGTGCGCGCGAAGCTCGACAGGGGCGTCGCGGCTCGCCCGTAGCGAGCGGCGGCGCGGCGGTTGAGCGTCACGAGCTCGCCGTGCACGACGGGTGGCGCGGCGGACGAAAGAAGCAGCGTGCGAAGCATGACGAAGACTCCTCAGTGTACGCGCCTCCGCACGCGTGGTCGGAGCGGACATCACCGAAGATCCCGCGAAAGCTTCACGCGAAGAACTGGTCGGAGCGACTGCTCCGATCGCTTCTCGGCGTCGCTGGAGACCCGCGGGCCTCAACGTCTCTTCGGGCGTCGCGTGGAAAGGCCCTGCGCTTGGTGGTAGGCCGTCAGCGTTTCGGCGGAAATGGTTCCTTGCTGAACGGCTCGTTTCACGGCGCAGCCCGGTTCGGTGGTGTGCGTGCACTTCCGGAAGCGGCAGTTGGCCGCCGTTTCCTCGATCACCTCGAATCCGGAGGGCCGACCTGCCGCGTCCCAAACCGCGATGTCACGAAGACCCGGATTGTCGATCAGCAACCCGCCGCCTGGAAGGGGGTAGAGCGTACGACCCGTGGTGGTGTGACGTCCTTGCTGATCGCTTTGCCGAATCAACCCGGTGACGGCCGCTTCCCGTCCTAGGAGCGCGTTGGTGAGCGTCGACTTTCCGACCCCGGACGAGCCGATCAGCGCGACGGTGACGCCTTTTTGGAAGTAAGGTCGTACCGCGTCGAGCCCGTACTCGCTTGTGGCGGCCACCTCGTGCACGGGCAGGTCGAGCGCCAACGTTTTGATTTGCTCGACGAACAGGGCGGCGTCTTCGATCAAATCCGTTTTGTTCAGCAACACCACCGGTCGTGCCCCACTCGTTTGGACGGCTGCGACGTAGCGTCCCAAGCGAGATACGTCGAAGTCCTCGCCCGGCGTGGTCACGATAAAGACCACATCGACGTTGGCGGCAATGATCTGCTCGGACAGGCCGCTGTTCACCGCCCGCGCGAAGGTGGTTCGGCGCGGCAGGACATGAACGATTCGCAGCGCCGATCCCGCCGCGAGGTGTTGAACGACGAGCCAGTCACCGATGACCGGCTGCGTGAGGAGTTCCGAGCCGCTTTGCCGCAAGGTGCCGGCCAAAAGCGCCTCGGTGGGTCCGTTGGCCGTCCAAACTTGAAAGGTCGCGCGCTCGACGCCCACCACGCGGCCCATCTCCAATTCCGCTCGTGCTTCCGGCGGGAACGTCGCCATGAACGATCGCCCGGCTTCGAGGAAGAAGTCGCTCAGGCCGAGGTCCTCAAGCGTGCTGATCATGGCCGCCCCGGCTCTTGAACACCCGTCGAGTCCCAGCGTCCTTGTGTTCGGGAGTCCACATAGCGTTAGGGTAAGCCTCGGGCCCGGCCTTGTCCTGTCACGTTAAGGCTCGCTGAGAGCAGGAGGGCTTCGAAACGGCAAAGGAGGCGCGCCGATCGATCACGCGCTTCACGTCTCACCTCTCGGTGGGGATTCTCGCCGGGCACCACGTCGGCCAGGCGTTGGTGGACAAGTGACCGAGGACGACCGTGGGCCTCGCCCCGAGAGGCCGAGCTTCGGACGGTCCTCGAGGGTGGCGCGCGACCGACCGGACTTCGCGGGAAACGGGCGCCCTTCTTGTTCGCGCGGCACCGAGCTCGCTCCGCGGTGATAAGATGCGCTCCCTTTCCGGCCCCGCCGCTTTTCCGAGGAATCATGCCGACCGATTCACCTGCTTCGTCCCCTCCGAACGTGCGTTCATGGCTGCAAGGCCACGACGACACGTCCGGCATCGTGAGCGTGCACGCCGATTCTCGAGGTCGAGCGATCGTTTGGCGACGAGTCCAAGGGCGACTTGTCGCCGAGCGCGCCACCTTTCGGCCGTTCGTCTTCGCGCGTGACGTCCACGACCTCGCTCACGTCGGTCATCGCCTTCGCCGAGACGACGACACCGCCGAATTTTCACATCACTCCTTGAAAGGCGCCGAGGGCAGCCTGCGCGTGCTGATCAGCGCCCGGGACGGCTTCACCTTGCGTCAGGAGCTTCTGCGCGGAGCGTCCCTGCGGCTCGGGCGCTCCTTGTCGAGCTTGCCCGACGCGGAGTACCACACGCTCGGGCCGATCGAGCAGTACCTGACGTGCACGGGCCGCACGTACTTCAAGGAACTCGCGTTCGACGACCTCGTTCGTTTGCGCTTCGACCTCGAGACGACCAGCCTCGATCCCACGGACGGGCGCATCTTCCTGATCGCCGTGTCGGACTCGCGCGGCTTGGAAGCCGTGCTCGAAGCGCCCCGTGACGAGGACGAGGCGGAGATGCTGCGCGCCCTCGTGCGTCTCGTGCGGGCGCGCGACCCGGACGTCATCGAGAACCACAACATCCAAGGCTTCGACCTGCCGTTTCTGATCGAGCGCGCTCGACGGTTGAACGTGGACCTCGACCTCGGGCGACTCGGCGGACCGAGGGGCGTGCGCCGCGTCGGCGATGGGCAGCGAACGCCGCACTTCACGGTGACGGGACGGGAAGTCGTGGACACCCTCGACGGGGCGCGGCGCACCCTGAGCTTGTCGAGCTTCGGCCTCAAGAACGTCGCGCGCGCCTTGGGCTTCGCCGAGGAAGGCCGCGTGTACCTCGACGGCGCGGAAATCTACCCGACGTACCAACGTGAACCCGACCTCGTGCGGACGTACGCGCTCCAAGACGTGCGGGAAGTGGGCCTCGTGAGCGAGCGGGTGTTCGCGCCGGCGTTCGCCCTCGCGAAGCTCGCCCCGAGGCCGTTCGCGCGCGTTACGTACGCGGGCACGGCCACCGGGATTCTCGAGCCGATGCTCGTTCGGGCGTACCTGCACGAACGGCACGCGCTGCCCGGAAACACGTGCACGACCGGCGACGCCCATCGAGGCGGCGCGGTGCACTTGTTCGCGGAGGGCGTGCTGCCGCGCGTGGTGAAAGCCGACATCGCCAGCCTCTACCCCAGCCTCATCCGCACGTACCGCATCTCCCCGAAGTGCGATCCGCTCGAAGTCTTCTACCACCTCGTGGATGCATTGACGCGCGAACGCTTGCGCCACAAGACCCTCGCCTCGCAACTTCCGAGGGGGACGCGCGAGCAAGCGGAAAGCTTCGCGATGCAAGCCGCGATGAAAACGGTGATCAACAGCGCGTACGGTTACCTCGGGGCGGGGGAGATGAGTCGCTTCGGCGATCGGGAAGCCGCGGACGCCATCACGCGGCACGGCCGGGCCGTCCTGCGAACCGTCCTGGAGGGCTTGCGGGCGCACGGAGTCACCTTGATCGAGGCGGACACCGACGGCGTGTACTTCGGCGTGCCGACCGATTGGGACGAGGCGCGCGAACGGCAAGTCGTCGAGGACGTCGGACGGAGCCTTCCGGCGGAAGTGACGTTGGCGTTCGAAGGACGGTACGCCGCGATGTTCAGCCACGAAGTCAAGAATTACGCCTTGCTGGGGTATGACGCGAGCCTCACGGTGCGGGGCGCGAGCTTCCACTCCAGCCGCGCCGAACCGTACGGAGAGGCGTTTCTTCGCGCGGCCCTGACGGCCTTGCTGCGCGGCGACGTGCCGAGCGTGCGCGCCGCCTTCGACGACACGCTGCGCAAGCTGCGCGCTCGGACGTTCACGAACGCGGACGTGAGCGTCACCGTGCGCGTCAGCAAGACGCCTCAGGCGTACTTGCAATTTCGGTCGACGCGCAAAGAACCCACGTACGAAGCGTTGCTCTCGGCGGGCGTGACCGACTGGCAGCCCGGCGCGCGAATTCGCTACTTTCGGCACGCGAACGGGACGGACGTGCTTCTCACGGATCAAAACGTCACAGGGCGCGCGTACGACGCGCGGCATTACGAGCGCGTTCTGCGCGACGGGTACGCGACGCGCCTTCGCAAAGCGTTTTCTCCCAGGGACTTCCAATCGTTGTTTCGCGACGACACCCAGGCGTCGTTGTTCGATCCGCCGATCGATGATGTCCGTACGACTTGGCGGACGGTGACGACTGAACGAAGCGCTTGACCGGGACGGCAAGACCGTCGAGTTCGCCTGACCGGCGGTGAATCACTGCCTCTTCAGCACCAGCCGCAGCTCATGTTCCCAACTCGGGAACTGGCCTTCCGCCTTCAAGTCCTGGGTGTACTCGCGCACGAAATCGATGGCATTCTGAACGGCCAACTCGTGGTTGGAACTCACATCCATGGATTGCCAGTACCGCAGTTTCGCGAGGGCAAACACGTTTGCGCGGATCTGAGTCATGTCCATACCAAGCAGCATAAACGTAAGGCCGCCGACCCCACGAACACCTTACCCTCACGTCCTCCACGTCCACCGAGACCAACAGAAGCTCCGGATTGGAAGTGAACGTGCGGCCCGCACCCTGGCTCATGAAAGGCGGAAGTCCACTCGCTCTATCGTTCCAACGGACGCCTCGCGTGTCCGTGACACTCGCGCCAAGCGTGTTCGCTTCGAACTCCCGTGCCGAGCACGCTCGGCCTCCTCGCTCTTCACAAGGCAAGCGCGCCCGGTATTGCCGAGGTGCTTGAAGCGCATAATGCACTTACTTCAGAACGCAGCGTCGTGCTCGACGATGGGCAGGAATTCTCGGTTCCTGCCACCCCTCGTTCCTCAGCCACTCAAATCAAGCGGGACGCTTTCCGCTCCTCGAGTTCAATGACGTCCAGTCAGCACTTCGAGGTCGGAGCGTCACGCATCGACCTTCGCACGCCTCGTCACGAAGACTGTGAAGCACCGAAACACGACGCTCGAAGGAGTACTGGTATTGATGCAAACCCCATTGAATGACTTCATCCTCGAGACTTCACCTTCTACCACCGTGGACGCCTGGGTCGACGGGCCGCCGCCGGAACACCACGCTCGTCCGAGGCAACAGGGTGAGGCGCCTGTGAACCGCGCCCTCTTCGAACGACAACGGCATGACGACGACATCTTTTTGCTTTTGAACAGTCGATGAGCTGCCTCGTCGGCTCGGGGGGCAGTCGCCTCGGCTTCGCGGTGATTGCCAAAGCGCCCCATGCCCCTCACCTGCTCGGCGTTCACGGATGCAGGTCGCGCTTTCCCTGCCTCGGGACGGAACGCCGTGGGTCGCCTGCGTGCTGATCGGGTACGTCCGATCCCTGCGCTTGATGCAGCAGCCGTACATGCAGGCGACCAAACTGATCGCGGTGGGGTGTCAGTCGATTTATATCGAGATGAGCAGCGGCGATCACCTCGCGAGGCCGGTGCTGCACCGCGCGATCGCCGGCCTGGAGCCGGGCGACGTCCTGATCGTCGGGGACGGAGATCGATTGAGCCGCAACGAACTCCAGACGGACATCCTGCTGCGTCGCATTCACGCCAAAGGCGCCACCTTGCAACTGCTCGACGCGAACGACGAGTTGCTGCCGGTCGTGCCGATCGACACGAACGTTCGACAAAGGCCGCGTCCAGCTTCGGCGACAGGAGCGCTGCCGGTGCGCGGCTCTTCTTGCGAGGCGCCGTTTATTCGGATGCGTGGAGCGTCAACTATGAAACGAGGAGGAAAGTATATGGGAACATTTGTTTTGAAGGGCCGTTGGTTTGGTGACGTCGAGTCACCCGAACGTTGTTTCAAAGGAACGGTCGAGCATGCCGGTGAGACCGAGATACCGCTGGGCGAGCAGGCGGTCGTGTCGTATGAGGGCGGGCAGGGCACGCCCACCAGTGACCGCCGTGTCGAGCACGGCCGCTACAACTTGCTGGTGACGAACATGGCGCCCGAGCAGTTCAGCTTGGTGAGTTTCGTTCGCAAGGACGGCAGTATGAGCCGTGAAGCGGAGCAGACCGACGAAGACCAATTGTGGGGCGGCGACGTCTTCGAGTCCTGATTGCGCCTGACGGGGTCGTCACGTCGACCTTCACAACGTCGACGCGGCATTCCGCCCCCGTCGGTCGCCTTGATTCGCCCACTCGGCGGTGCCACGCGTGTCGAAGGTTCTCGGACTTTCGATCGTGGCTTGTCGTGCGTTGTCGCGCCGACGACGCAGGGGCGCCGCCCTCGATGGTTTGGAGGTTTTCATGACGAGCATCATTCCACCCTCGGTCGTTCCGCTTGGACGTCGACAACCCGCCGCGCTTCTCAGCCATCGAGAGAAGGACAAATTGATCGAGCGTGCCTTTCTCGGGTTGTACCGCTGGTACACCTCGCGCAGCCAGGAAACGCGTAATTGGAATCCCGACAAGAGCTTCGATTGGCGAGCTTTACGCACGAATGCCTCGGCGGACGTGACGACCATCGTGCAAGGCTTTTTCGCGGTGGAGCAGTACGCGCCCGACTACACGTCGGAACTCGTGAACCTCGTGCGGCGCAGCCACGGGCGCAGTCACTTCCAATTGCGCTGGGGCAGCGAAGAGGAGAAGCACGCCGACGCCTGGGAAAACGTCCTGCTGTTTTCGCGTCAACGCTCGCCGCAGTGGATCGCCGAGTACAAGGAGCGCCTGCGAAGTCAGCAGTGGACGCTGCCCTTTCCGGACGCCATCACGAACCTCGTGTACACGGTGTTTCAAGAGCGCGCCACGCAACTGAACTACCTCAACTTGATGGCGGTCGCGTCCGGCAAGAGCGACAAGGCGCACCTGCGAGGGCAAGAGGACCCGGTGCTGGCGAGCGTCGCGCGAACCATCGCGGTGGACGAAGCGGCGCACTACAACTTCTTCCTCGAAGGCGTGCGCCTGTACTTGTACTACTATCCTCAGCAAACGCTGGAAGCGATTCGCACGGTGATCACGCAGTTCAGCATGCCGTCGTCGCACCTCGTTCCGGATTGGGACAAGTTCGCCGAGACGGTGTACCGCGCGGGCGTGTACGGGCCGAGGGACTTCAGCCGTGACGTGATGCAAGTGGTCTTTCGAAACTTGGGCATCGAAAGCCGCCGGACGCTGGAAGAAGGCATCAAAGCCACGCGGGCCGTGCCGAATTTCGATGCGAACGCCACGCAGCAAACGGCGATTTGGGACACGTTCGATTACGGCCTCGTGGAGGGCGACGTGAAACGCTTGCACGTCAAGATCGGGAAGTACGAGCAGGAAGTCGGCTTGTCCGACCTCGACCCGACGGAATTCGTGGAAAATCCCGAGTTGCCCAAGGCGTTCGGCCTCGTCAATCAAGAGCGGGAGCGCTCGTGACCGCTTCGTCGTGGAGGACGACCCCGCGAAGGCGGGGTCGTCCTCCACGACGGCTTACTTGAGTTCGGTGACGGTGTACTTCTGCGCGACGGCGGGCGTGTAGCGCTGCTGCGTTTCGCTGTACCACATGAGCGGCGGGAAGGCCATGTGATACACCGGCGAGCTGAAGCTCTGTTGAAGGCTGTTGCCCGTGAAGAAGTTGAACGAGTAATCCTGCTGCTGGTACGGCAAGGCGGTGCGGAAGGACTTGTCGCTGCCCGCGATGGGTTTGAGGGTGCCGTTCAGGAACTGAATGGCGATGTAGTTGTCGCTGCCTTGGTTGTTCTTGTAGATGCTGTTGTTCATTGGCAACCAACCGGTCACGCGCGCTTTGGTGTTGATGGGGTCGGTGGTGTAGCGCTCGAAGATCGGGATGACGGGCAACTGGTCGTTGAAGATCTGCGCGAGGGTTTGCACGTACGTCTTCTGCTTGGCGACGTCGTCTCCCGCGAGGGACTGCTGGATGAGCGTGCGGATGTTGACGGTCTTGCCGTCCTTGGTTTTTTGGGTGAGCGGCCAATTCATGCCTTTGGATCCCGTCTTGGCGTCGGGTTTGTTGCTGCCGAAGAACCCCTCGGTCATGTAGTACCCGTACGAGGTGGACGGATGGGAAGGCGTGGAGATCAACCCGAAGTCCATCAAGGCTTGATAGCGAGCTTGGTCGATGGTGGCGGGACGTTCTTGCGCGGCGATGCTGCGAACGGTGGTTTGAAAGCCGAAGCGGTTGAGTTGCTGCGAAACGGCTTGCGCGGCCGCGAGGAAATCGACGAAGTCGCCGGGCGCGGTGATCTCGAACTTGACGGGTTTGCCTTCGTCGTCGACCCACGTGGCGCCTTGCTTCTTGAAGCCGATGCTTTGCAAAAGCGCCGTGGCCTTGCTGACGTCCGTCTTGTACTCGTCGAGGCCGCGCCGCGTGGTGGCGTTGAGCCAACCGGGAACGAGCAGATCGGAGAAGCCCGCCATGTACTGGATGGGCTTGCCGGCGTCGCCGAGGGCAATGCGGGCGACTTCGTCTCGGTTGATGACGTGCGCGACGGCTTGACGGAACTCTTTTTTGCTGAAGGTGTCGATGTTCTGGTTGAACCACAAGGCGGGGCCGACGGAAAGCGGGCTCTTGATCAATTGCAAGTTGGGGTTTTGGGCGATGGCCTTGACGTCGCTGGGCGTGAACGCCGCGATGGAGTAGTCGATTTGGTTGGACAGCAAGAGCGGCAGGACTTGTTGCGTCTCGCCGTAGTAGACGATGACGCGGTCGAAGCCGATGCGGCCCGCGTTGTACCCGCCCTTGTTCTTGACGAGTTCGAGTTGGGTGGGGCCGACTTTGTTCGACGTGAGATAGAAGGGGCCGTAGCTGACGGTGGTGGTGGGCTTGTACTTCTCGAGGTCGTTGAGGAGGTCTTTGACGTCGGCGCCGTTGCGATCGGCGCCCTTGACGCGTAGTTGCCGCGCGCGGGTGTAGAGCGGGCCGTACTGCGACCACGAACCGGTCTGGTTGCTGCGAACGAGTTGACGCAAAATGGTGGGGGAGACGTCCTTGAGGTAGAACTCGATGGTCGCGTCATCTTTAGCTTTGACGTCGGTGAGTTGATTCCAGATGCCGTAGCCTTGCGCCCAGATGAGGTCGTATCCGCCGACGAAGTCGCGGGCGGTGAGCGGCGTTCCGTCGCTCCACTTGATGCCGGGCTTGAGGGTGACGGACACGAGGTACTTCGCGTCTTGGGCGAAGGAGGCGGTGCCGGTCATCGCGGCGAGGGCGAGCGCTCCGGTGAGGACGTTCGTGAGGACCTTTATCATACCTGTCTCCTTTGACGGGTGAAGCTGGACGAGAGGAAGGTGCCGTGGAGCGCCGCGCGCTCAGTGACTTCCGGAAGGCGCGTCGGTGGTCGCTGCCGCATCCGGCGTCATGCCCGGATGGAAGCCCGTGAAGACGGTGCACGCGGTGGCGTGCCGAGGAGACGTGGTGACGAGCGCGGGAACGGCCGTGTCGCACACTCCCGCGACGAACTGCGGGCAACGGGGATGAAAGGGGCAGCCGGCGGGACGTGCGAGCAAGCTCGGAATGTCGTCTTGCCGAAGCTGGACGGGCGCGGATCGCGGCGCGTTTGAGAGCGGGTCGGGCGGGCTCGCGGCGAGCAAGGCCCGCGTGTACGGATGCTGAGGATGACGGATGAGTTCGTCGGCGTCGGCGATTTCGACGATGCGGCCGAGGTACATCACGCCGACGCGGCCGTTTCCGGCGACGTGCCGCGCGAGGGCGAGGTCGTGGGTGATGAAGAGGATGGCGAGGCCGTGTTCGTCTCGCAGGCGCCGCAAGGTGTTGAGGATGCTGATGCGAATGCTGACGTCGACCATCGAGACGGCTTCGTCCGCGACGAGAAACGACGGGCGGACGCTGAGCGCGCGGGCGATGGAGAGGCGTTGGCGCTGCCCGCCGGACAGCTGATGGGGAAACTTCGTGAGGACCTCGTCGGCGGGCGTGAGATCGACGCTTTGCAGAAGTTCGCGCAGGCGCACTTCGAGTTCGTCGCGGTGACGAACGAGGCGGTGGCGCTTGAGGGGCGCGGCGAGAATGTCACGAACGCGCTGAGACGGGTTGAGGCTGGCGTACGGATCTTGGTGGACGAGTTGAACGCCGAGGCGGTAGGCGCGGCGTTCGGCGCCACGAAGACGCGTGATGTCCGCGCCGGAGTAAGACACGCGACCGGTGGACGGAGGAGTGAGGCCGGCGATCATGCGCCCAGTGGTGGTCTTGCCGCACCCAGACTCGCCGACGAGGGAGACGATTTCGCCAGGATGGATGTCGAGGGTGACGTCCTCGATGACGCTGACGGGACGGCCTTTTTGCAAGAAGGACTTGCCGACGTGTTCGAGACGGACGAGCGCGTCAGACATGCTGCTTCCTTTCGCGGACGGTCTGCGCCTGGACGTTCCCGGCGAAGTGGCAGGCGCTGCCGTGACCGGCGTCGACGAGGTCGAGCGGCGGCGCGTGTCCGCGCGTGCACTGGGGGCGCGCGTGAACGCAGCGAGGATGAAACGGGCAGCCGGTCGGGAGGGTGACGAGGTTAGGAGGGGAGCCGGGAATGCTGGTGACGTCACGCTGCGTTTCGAGCGAGGGAATGGCGCGCAGCAAGCTGGCGGTGTAAGGGTGCGCGGTGCGCCGCAGGACTTGCTCGGTGGTTCCGGTTTCGACGATGCGTCCGGCGTACATGGTGAACAGGCGGTCGGCGAGTTCGCTGGCGACGCCGAGGTCGTGGCTGATGAAGATGATGCCGAGCTTCTTTCGGCGCCGCACGGAGGTGAGAACGTCGATGATGGCGCGTTGCGTGAGCACGTCGAGGGCTGTCGTGGGCTCGTCGAGAATCAGGATCTTGGGTTCGAGCAGCAGGGCGAGGGCGAGCAGGACGCGTTGCCGCATGCCGCCGCTCAGCTCGTGTGGATAGGCGTTCCATACGCGGGTCGGTTCCAACCGGACGCTTTCGAGCAATTCGAAGGCTGCCGTGCGCGATCCTCTGCCGAAGGCGCCGTGCGCGCGGGCGGTCTCCTCGAAGTGCTCGGAGATGCGGAGCAGCGGATTGAAGGCGCTGATGGCGCTTTGCGTGACGTACGCGCATTCCCGCCAGCGGAAGGCGCGCAGGTCGGGGGCGGTGAAGGTCAAGACGTTCTCGGGGCCGCGCCGACCGTGGTAGGTGACTTGGCCGGTGATGGCGGTCGTCTTGACGGGCAGGAGACGCGCGAGGCTCTGCCCGAGGGTGCTCTTGCCGCTGCCGCTCTCGCCGATCAGGGCGATGCACTCGTCGACGTGCAAGTCGAAGCTGGCGTCACTCACGGCATGAACGGGGCCTCGCGCGCCGCGGTACGTGACGTTCAAGTCGCGAACCGTGAGAACGGAAGATGAAGCGGTCATCGCTGGCTCCTGAGGCGGGGGTTGAAGGTTTCCTCGTAGCCGCGCGCCATCATCACGAGCGACAGTTGCAGCAAGCAGATCGCGCCGATGGGAGCGAGGACGCTCCACGCGGCGTCGGCGAAGTAGATGGCGTTTTGTCCGTACGCGACGCTGAACAGCAGACCCCAGTTGTCGCGCAGGGGGAGGATGCCGAGGAAGGCGAGGCCGACTTGTTGGTAGATCGCTTGCGTCATCGATTGGATGGTGCTGACGACGATGAACGGCGCCATGCTCGGAAGCAGTTCTCGCAGCAGCATGTGGACGGGGCCGAGGTCGAGCAGGCGGGCCGCTTCGATGTACTCGCGTTCTTTGAGTGACAAGACGTTCGCGCGAACTTGCCGCGCGAGGACCGGCCAACTGAACACGGCGATGAGGGCGGCCAGGGCGACGGTGGATTGAACGCGCCACGTGCTGGCGACGACGACGAGGAGGATGAAGCGGGGAATGGTGAGCCACAGGTCGGTGGCGCGCATCAGCAGGGCGTCGACACGACCGCCGACGTACGCGCTGGCGCTGCCGAGGGTGACGGCGACGAGCGTGGTGAGCGTCCCGGCGATCAAGGCGAGCAGGACCATGTCGGCGCCGCCCCGAACGAGCAACGCCAAGTTGTCGCGCCCTTGGTAGTCGGTGCCGAGCACGTGCGAGGCGCTGGGCGGCCCGCTGATCGTCGTCGCGTCGAGTTGCGGAGCGCCGACGACGAGCGCGCCGAGGAAGGAGACCACGACGAGCAAGGCGAACAGCGTGGTGCCGATCAGCGCGGTGGGCGTGGCATTCGAGCGAACGCGGCGCGCGCTCGCGGCGAGTGGAGTGGGAGGAGTGGTCACGCCGAATCGCCTCCGAGGCGGATGCGAGGATCGAGCCAGGTGGACAACGCGTCGGCGACGGCGGTCGCGACGAGCACGGCGAAGGTGGTGATCAAGACGACGCCTTGCATCAGCGGATAGTCGCGGCGGGCGATGGCGTCGGCGAGGAGGGCGCCGACGCCGGGCGTGACGAAGACTTTCTCGATCAGGACGCTGCCGCTGACGGTGAAGCCCACCGCGATGGCGAAGCCGGTGACGAGCGGCAAGATGGCGTTGCGGCCGACGTACGCGTCACGAATGCGCGGCTCGCCGAGACCGCGGGCGCGGGCGACGTGAACGTAATCGTCGCTGATCGCGCTCATGGCGTTGCTGCGCATCGCCAGCACCCACCCGCCGAGCGAGGTGAGGGTGTAGACGGTGCCTGGCACGAGGTAGTGCAGCAAGGCGCTTTTGATGAACGGCCAGTTGAACCCTGGGGTGGTCGCCGGGTCGTACGCGCCGCGCATCCACTCGATGGGAACGATCTTCCACACCACGCCCAACAACAAGATCGCGACGACGGCGAGCAGAACGGCGGGAATGGAGTCGATGGCGGCCCAGGTGTTGCTGATAAGGTGGTCGGTCCACGCGTGGCGGCGCATCGCGGCGATCAAGCCAAGGCGAACGCCGATGATGAAGCTGAGCGTGAGCGCGATGCCGACGCTGAGGATCGTCCACGGAAGGCGCGCGAGGATCATGGGAAGGACGGGCGAGCCGGGCGAGAGGATCGACGAGTTGCCGAGGTCACCGCGAGTGACGTTGGTGACGTATTGGACGTACTGCTCCAGAAAGCTGCCCTGCACGTCGAAGCGCAGGACGGCCGAGGCGCGCGAACGCGCTTCTTCGGGGCTAAGGCCCGAAGCGGCGAGATCTTGGATGTACAAATCGATCGGGTTGCCGGGCAGCGCGCGAACGACGACGAAGGTGATGGTCGTGACGAGCCAAAGCATCACGACCATGCGCAGCAAGATCGCGGCGACGTGCCGAACGAGGCGGCGGCGGTCGGCGGCGCGCAGAGACGCGTCTGCGGTGGGGACCGCGTCCGGTGTTCCACGGTGATGCGTCACGCGGCGCTCCGCCGGGAGCGCGCTTTGCGAGATGGATTGTTCGGTGTGCCGCGAATGGCGTGAACGTGGTAGCGCACGACGCGTCCTCCTTCGAAAGTTCGGATGGGGCGGTTGTGGTTCAAGAAAGAGTCTAAGTGGTCCCTAAGAGGTTTTCAAGGGGTTCCACTCCTTTCGCGCCTTCGAACCTGGGGCGCACTGCTCGAATGAACGTGCGACACGCGTGAACTTGTTGCAAGTCAAATCACGACACGATAGGTTGATTGGTATGGGTTTGGTCCACGAGCCGATGACGGATGACACGCCGCTGTACCTGCAAGTCGAGGCGCGGCTCCGCCAAGGCCTCGCCATTGGTACCTGGCCGGCGGACCAAGCGCTTCCCCCCGAACGCCAACTGGCCGAGGAACTCGGCGTGTCCCGCCGTACCCTCCGCAAAGCCCTCGAACGCCTCGAAGACGAAGGCGCCGTCATTCGAAAGCGCGGCTCGGGCACGTACGCCGCCAGCATTCCCGCGCAGGATGAGGACGTCCCACGCCTTCATCGACCGCTCCAGACGCTCACGAGCTTCACAGAGGACATGCGCGCGCGCGGCCACACCGTCACGTCGAGGTGGCTGATTCGAGAGATCACGGCCGCCACGCCCGACGAGGCGCTCGCCCTCGCCATCTCCCCGACCGCTCGCGTCGCGCGCCTCAAACGCCTGCGGTTCGCCGACGACGAACCGGTCGGCGTGGAACTGGCCGTCCTGCCCGCCGAGATCGCGCCCGAACCCGAGAAGATCGAGCACTCCCTGTACTCGTACTTGGACGTGACCAACTCCCGGCCCGTCCGCGCCCTTCAACACATCCGCGCGATGCTCATGCCCGCCAAAGAAGCCGAACTTTTGCAAATTCCGCCGACCGAACCGGCGTTGTTCACGCGTCGCGTCACGTACCATGCCAGCGGCCGACCCATCGAATTCACCCGCAGCTTCTACCGCGCCGACCGGTACGACTTCGTCGTGGAAATCGGCGGACGCTGAGCGGCGCGCTCGTCTGGCGCGGCGAAGGCCCGATTCGCTCCGAGCGTTCGGGCACCTTACGATGTGCTTGGCACTGGAACGGTCCGCCACTGAAACGTCAGGCGCGGGCGAGGAGGCTGCGCAACTCGCGCCCGACGCGGTGCGCGGCGGGCGGCGCGTAGTTGGAAAGCACCACCGTGGTGGTGTCGCGCTCCAAGTCGTGGTCGAGCCACGCGCTGATCCCGGCGCCCGCCCCGGAAACGTGCAGCAACGCGCGCTCGTCGGCGTGCACGTGAAACAGGCCATACCCGGCTTGACTGTCGGGGCGGTTGGTCGGCACGACGGATTCGAGCATCAGGCGCGTGCGCTCCTCGTCGAGGAGTTGTCCGCCGCGCAGCGCGCGAATGAAGCGAACGAGGTCCGCGGCGGTCGAGTACGCGTACCCGTGGGGACCGCCTCGAATCTCCACTTCGCGCACGTGACTGCGGCGCGGTCGCGCCGGTAGGTCCGGCTTGGACGCGTGCACCTCGTAGCCCATGGCGCGCTCCGGATGCTCGAAGTCGAGCTCGTCGAAGTCCGCGCCGTCCATGCCCGCCGCGTCGAACACGACGCGCTTGACGTAGGTGTAGTAATCCTCTTCGGCGGCGTGCTGAATGGCCAGACCCAGGATGACGTACCCGACGTTGCTGTAGTGCCACCCGCCGCGACGCGCGGCGTCCGGCTCGCGGAAGCGCACGAGGTGCCACCACGCGGCCATGTCGCGGCAGCGGTCCTTCCACAGCCAGTGCAAGTCCCCCGTGAGGACGGCGGGGTCGAAGCCGGCGGTGTGGGTGAGCAACTGGTGTGGCGTGACGCCTCGCCAAGCGTTCACGGGCTGTGGCAGGAAAGCGTTCACCTCGTCGTGCACATCGAACCGGCCCTCTTGCGCGAGGCGAAGTGCCGCGACGGCCGTGAACGCCTTGGTGATGGACGCGAGGTTGAAGCGCGTGCGTGACGTGATCATCGCGCCGGTCGCCTGGTGCGCTTCGCCGAGGCACATGTCGAGCAGGGGCTCGGCGGGACCTTGCACGAGGACGCAGCCGGAGAAGACGTCGAGGTTGCCCACGGTATCGAGGTAATTGCGCGCTGCCGCCCAGACGGACGTGCGCGCGGCAGGACGGACGGGCACCGTCACGAAGCGGTGCCCGTCGTGAACGGACGCCATGTGGAACCGTTGAAGCTGACCGGTGAGCGGGTCGACGGTGACCGTCAAGCGGACGCGGCCCGTCACGACGGGAAGGCGTTCGCGCGCCGTGACGCAGATGCGAGCGTTGGTTTCCTCGTGCACGACCTCGACTTTCAGGCCGCGGTTGAGGTACACGAGGGGCGCGACCCAATCGCCGAGGTGCGGCGCGGGCGTCGCGACGGGCCGAAGGTCGCTTTCCTCCACGCGCACGTCGGGCGCGGAGGTCGAGGAGACGTACGCGACGAGTTCGGCAAGGGTCGACTCGTCGTACAGATGAAGGAAGCCTCGAAGCCAGCGAGCGGACGTGGTTCTCGTGAGTTGCGCGGTGGACACGGTCAGGGTCACGCCTCCTGAAGTCGGTCAGGGTTGCCCGCCGAAGGCACGGAGGTGTGCGCCGACATCGATGGTACCACTGTGATTCCACAGTAAGCCAATCACCTCTATGAGTCAACCATAATGTTACCAAAGAGATTCCAATCTGGTTGGAACGGCCCGGATCACTCGCTGGCGTGTCGCTCCTCGTCGGCGTCACGGCACTTCAAGGCGCCTTGAAGAAACTGGAGGAGGGCGTCAGCGGAAGCGAAGTACCGGCGCGCCTCACTGTTTTGCTGCACGGAAGCGCGCCACACGGAGCGCAGGTCGTCCTGCTCGAACCAGACTCTCATCACATATAACTGCCGCTCCTTCGAGCGTGCGGTCGTTTCGTCCGACAACGGCGTCTCATGAAAGGAAAGGCTCGCGCGCTCGTCCGCGCTCATGGCGAGCCACCAGGAGAGCGTCGAGCTTCCTGCTCGCGCCAAGACGTTCGCTCTACCGAGCGCGAGAAGCTGAAGCCCACACCACCGGCGAGGCGTGTCGACGAACGTGAATACGAGCGGATGCGCATGAAACCTCCTGCATCGAAAGGGTGGCGGCAATGATCCTGCCGAGGCCGTCACGTGAACGGACCTGCCAAGGCACCGTACGCACCCGCAGGTGATCTCCCGGTGATTTCGCGGCCATCGCCGAAGTACGAGGAAGCGGGAAGGCATGAACGCAGATTCGGTCTTGGCCGTCCACCTTCCGTGAAGTTTGAATTCCTCCAAAAGCCGAGGAACCGGGCTCCTGCCTCTCCTGCCCGCCTCGGTGCATCCCTCGCGCAAAAGGGCTCGAGCGGGACGCGCCCCACTTCCACGCTCTCTCTCGCCGTCAGTCAACCGTGTTCTTGCGTCCGGACGGGCTCGAAAGGTCGGTCACCTCCAAATCACCTGTGGCTTGGCATGCTGCCGTTCGACGAGCACGAAGTTCGGCTCGCACCGCCCAAAGGCGCCGTGAGAACGCTCGTCGCGGTTCGCCCCTTCACCAAACCCAAGCCGGCAACGCCCGTGCCGCTCGACGTTCGACAAGCTCGAAGCAGTGGGAGGAATTCATGCACACAAATCACCAACCTCAAGTCCTGCCTCCGTCGTCCGGTTCCACGAAGGCGCCCGACATAGTTCGTTCTGCCGCGCCCCGGGCGTGGTCGTTCGACGCCGCGCGACGTTCGGCACTGGTGTGGGTGGCGTTGATGGCGTACTGGGCGCTGGCGGACGTGCTCACGCCGCTCTTTCCGTCCGGGGGACGCTCCGTTCATCCGGACTCTTGGCTGACGCATACCGTCATCACGCTGCTGGGTTTGGCGGCCGTGTGGTGCATGCACCACACGGGCTTCCCGAGCGGATGGGACCGACGAAATCATCGCGCGGGTTGGCTCGCTTGGCCCGCCTTCACCGGAGTGGCGCTCGGGGCGCTGCAAGTGGGAACGGAAGTCGTCACGAACGCGAGCGAGGTTCTCGCGGCTCGACTCGGGCAGGCGTTCAACGTTGCCTTTCCCCAGTCGTTCTGGGTGTACACCGGCGGCGCCATCACGTGGGAGTTCGTCTTCCTGCTGTTTCCGGTGCCTGTCCTGCTCTGGCTCATCTCGCGCGTCGTGCTGCGTGGACGTGCGCAAGAAGTCGTTTTCTGGACCTTGGCCGTGATGTCGGCGTGCCTGGAGCCGTTGATGCAGGGAAGTCGAATGGTCAGTGTTGCCGATGGCGCGCTGAGCCCCGGCGTCTTTGTCGCTTACGCCGTTCAAGCGTTCGCCTTGAACTTCTCGGCGGCGGCGTTCTTCCGAAGGTACGGTTTGCTGGCCCCCGTCGTCGTTCGCCTCTCGTACTACCTCGTTTGGCACGTCATCTACGGCAACTTCTTCGGGTAAATTCCCTGTTCGTTTCCAAGACGGCGATTACGTGTCCTGAAGTCGACAGTTCTCCAAGACGTACGACGCCGCTTCGCTGGCTTCGATTGAGCTTCGTTCACGCGCGCCGTACACTGTGATGGTGTCTTCAATTTGGCGATTCAGCGCCCTCGGTGTCGCCGCGCTCCACCCTCCCGTGGGATCGCTCGTCTTGCTCGAACGCAAGACCGCCGGATTGCTGACGATACTCGCGCTCAACGGCCCGATGATTCGCTCCCGAGCCGCCGGAATCCTCTGGCCGGACTCGCGGGACATGACCGCGCGCAACAACTTGACGCAGTTGCTGCGCAAGCTTCGCCTCACGACAGGCGAGGAACTCGTAACGAGTTCGAGCACCAGCGTCCTGAGCCTCGCGCCCCACCTTCACGTGGACGCCCTCGACGCTCTCGCGCACTTCGAACACGCGCGGTACGAGGCCTTCCTCACGCATGACGGCGAACTGCTGGCTGAATTCGAATACGACGATTGCCCGAACTTCGAGGAGTGGCTGCTGACCGAACGCGACCGCTGGCACGACGCGCGGCGCAAGGCCCTCGTGGCGCTCGCCGACGCCACAGAACGAAGCGGTGACGTTCCGCTCGCCTTGACGCACGCGCAGCGATTGCTGCTGGCCGAACCGCAGTCCGAGGAAGCGTTCGTGCGTGTCATCAAGTATCAGTACCTGCTGGGCGACCGCTCGCTCGCGCTCGAAACCTCCCACCGGCTCGAAGTCATGCTGCAACGCGAATTCGGCGTCGAACCGCTCGTGTCGACCAAGGCGCTCATTCGGACGGTGCAGCACGACCGTGGATTGCCCGACCGACCGTCGCGCCTGAAGCGCGAGACGCCCGTCAGCATCCTGCGACCGCCCGTGCTGGCCGGTCGTGAACGGCAGTGGGAGTTGATGGAGGACGCGTGGACCCGCGGTCAAGGCATCATCGTGTGCGGTCAGCCCGGCGTGGGCAAATCACGCTTGATGCATGAATTCGCGAGCAGCAAAGGCCGCGTCTTGCGGTTCGAGGCGCGTCCCGGCGATCAGAACGTGCCGTATGCGACGTACTCTCGATCGTGGCGGAACATCTTGCGCGCCCGCCCGCACCTGGACTTGCCAGAGTGGGTGCGACGCGAATTCTCCCGCTTGGTTCCCGAAGTCTGGGACCGCGATCCGCCGCCCTTGCTGTCCCCGGCCGACCGAATTCGCTTCTTCGACGCGACCGCCGAAATCGCGCGCCTTGTCAGCGAAGACGCTGATGTCGTCGTGTCCGACGACTTGCAGTACTACGACTCGGCGAGCAGCGAGTTGAGCATGCACATCGCCAAGACGTTCGCGCCGTACACCAAAGACGGCGGCCTCGTCCAGCCGATCTTGGCCTTTCGTCAAGGAGAACTGCCCGCCTCGATGGAGGCGTATGGCCGAAGCGTCGTCGACGCGGGCCTGTACGTCTGGATCGACGTGCCTCCGCTCGACGCGGGCGCCGTTCAAGTGCTTTTGGACGGCTTGGGCTTGCCGGGCGCCGCTCGGCACGCTTCACGCCTCGCGTCCTTCAGTGGCGGCAACCCGCTGTACCTGCTCGAAACCGTGAAGCACTTGTACGAGACGGCTCAACTCGAAGCCGACCGCGTTGAGGACCTGCCGATTCCCCCGAAAGCGGCCGCGTTGATCAACGAGCGCTTGCTGAGACTCTCCCCGATGGCGCGGCACGCCGCCCAAGCCGCCGCGGTCTTGCAGAGCAACTTCACGGTGGAATTGATCGCCGAGGTTCTACGCGCGCCTCTGTTGGAGTGCGTGGATGCCTGGCAGGAACTGGAAGCGGCTCAAGTCATCGACGGCGAGCAGTTCGCGCACGACTTGATCTACGAAGGCGTTCGGCAAGGCATGACGGACAGCATGCGCGCCGCCCTTCATCGCAGCGCGGCGCGGGTGTTGGAGGCGTACAAGGCGAACCCCATGCGCGTCGCGCAACAGTGGCTCGCCGGGAACGCTCCGCAGCACGCCGCGCCAGTTTTGCTGCGCGCCGGACGAGCCGCCGAGGACGCCTTGCTGCTCCTCGAAGCCGAACGAGCCTATCAACATGCCGTGACGCTGTACCAGGAACTCCACGATGACCGCGGCGTCTTCGAGGCCTACCTCGCGTTCGTTCGCCTCGCCGTTCGCGTTCGCCCTCTCGAACACCTGCCAGGCCTTCTCGAGACGCTCGGACGGTACGCTCGGCAGCCCGAAGAGCGCGCGGCGGTACGTGCCGTCAGCGAGCTGGCCGCAGCGCGCGAATGCTGAGCGAGCGGACGGGCCTTCCTTTCAAGCGATCCGCTCGATGCGAACGTGCCATACGTCCGGGCCACGCTGCAGGTACTGCCAGTCGAAAAGCCCGTGGCGCTCCACCTGAAATTGATAGTGCAACGGCAACGGATCGTGGTTGTTGACGACCTCGACGCTCGCTCCGACCGGTAAGTCGTCGAAGGTCGCCAAGATAAGCGGATGCCGTCGTTCGCGTGGAATGTCACGAACGTCGATGACTTGGTTGTTCTTCGGATCGAGTGGCGTGTTCATGTCGATAAGTCCTTCGCGGTCGCCCGGGGCCTTGGCCCACGACGCTGCTCAACATGGGATTTCGGAGTTCGCCGAACGTCGTTCGATTCAGTGATCGTAGGCTACCATCGGCGCGGGAAGCAAGGTCGCGAGGGCGTCCGGATCGGGAATCCACACGCGGCGCCCCTCCAAGCGGATGAGCTTTTGACGGTACAAGTGGCCGAGTTTTCGACTGATGAGCTCGGGAACCGTGCCGAGCATCGCCGCCATCTCGGGATTGCTCGGCAAGCAGTATCCTTGGCCGTCGCGTTCCAATCGCTCCAGCAAGTCTTGAGCCAGCCGGGACGCCAATTCTTGGAAGAACATCTTGTCGACGAGGTGGACGAGCTTGCTTTGCCGAGACGCGAGGTACCGGATGACGTTTCTGGCCAACACGGGGTACTGCTCGACGCAGTGGTGAAACGTGGCGCTCGCGACGCGCAAGACTTCCGAGTCTTCCAGGGCTTCACACGACGCGGGATACACCCGTCGCTCCAAGAAGACGGCCACCTCGGCGAGCACCTGGCCGGGACCTTCGATGTGCAAGACCAGCTGCTTGCGTCCGTTCGGGTCTTGCTTGTAGACCTTCGCCCAACCGCTCGCCATCAGGTAGAGGGAGTCCACGAGGTCTCCTTCGAAGAAGATCGTCTGACCGACGTGGACGGTCGTGAGGGTCGAGTCTCGCGCCAGGACCTCCAGGATCTCGCGAGGCAAACCGCGAAACACGGAGCAGTCGAGCAAGACTTCCTCGGCTTTCGAAGAGGTCATGCCGCTCCGGCGAGTGGGCGGTGCCACGCGGCCCTTGTGCGCCGCTCGTGTTCGCGAGTGCCGCGTGGCCCTTCGGGTGGTCGCCGGTTCGGCGTGAAAACGCTGCCTGAATCGTTCACAAGTCTCCTCCCTGGCATCCGACGCGCTCTTGCTGAGCGTCCGGGTTGGATGCGACTTCACGCTAGTGACGTCGAGGTGACTGACAGGTGATCGGAGGCCGTCCAGCGTGGGCGAGCAGGACGACAGGGCACGGATCATGTTCGTGCCCTGTTCGTCGGCGCGCTTCAATGCTTGCCGGGTTCCGTGGGCGAGAACGTCCAAGCGCCCGTCTTGGCGTCGAACGTGCCGTTGACGAAGCTGGCCAGCTTGAGGTTCTCGGCTTGCAGTCGCGCTTGCTCGAGGGGCGGCGCGGTGCGAGCGGCTTCCGCGTTCCTCGAGATCAGCTCCTTGATAAAGTCCGGGTCGCCTTCGCTGACGGCCGCATGTCCGTCTTGGCCGTGCACGGCGCCTTCCAGGGGAAGGCGAGTCACCGCTTGTGCCTGCTGCGCATCGAACGGCTCGTCCTTCGAGCCCCGAACGTGCATCAGCATGCCGCCAGGATAGACGCCGTCGTTCGTCGCCGCGAGTGAATTGTGGTCGTGCCAAGGCCACGTTCCGTCGCGGCCCTTGACGAACACGTCGTACGTCTCGCCCGGAGCGATGTCGAGCGTGTCGGCGCCGTACGGCGCGAGCAACTGGTAGCCGTCCTTGTGGGTCACGACGAAGTGAGTGCCGTGCAAGTGCAAGGCGTGGCTTTGAAAGCCGGCGTTGATCAACCGGATGCGCGCGACTTGGCCCTTCTCGATTTTCATGTCGGGCGCTTCGTTGCCCACCTTGCCGTTCACGAGGTAGTAGTTGAAGTTCGGCTTCTCCGTGGGCTTCGCGAGGTCACGCTTGGTGTCCCACTCGCCGAGGATCGCGACGAATTCACGATCCCACGTCGGCGCGTCCTTGTCCTCGACGATCAACGAACCGTACATGCCCATGCTTTGGTGAAGAGACGTTTGCACGTGGCAGTGGTACCAATGCGTGCCCGCTTCCTTCGCGACGAACTGGTACGTCATCGTCTTTCCCGGCAGGATGTACGCGCCGGAGATGTGCGGCACGCCGTCGTTCAGTTCGTCGAGGCCGGTGATGCCGTGCGAGTGGACCGAGTGCGGTTGGCTCGTGTTGTTCTTGACGTTGATGACGACCGTGTCGCCTTCACGGACGCGAAGCGAAGGGCCGGGAACCGTGGCGGGCTGACCTTCGAGCCCGAACGCCCACGCCTTGACGGAAACGCCGTCCGCGAGCGTGTGCTGCACTTCCTCGATGTGAAGGTCGAATCGCCGAACGCGTCCGGTCGTTTGATCGCTGCTGACCGTGCCGCCCATCCAGGTGGTTCGAAGTTCTTTGACGAGGTCGCCGACCGACCAGTTCGGACTCAAAAGCTGCGCGGCCGTGGCGGCTGACGTCATGCCGACGAGGGACGTCACGACGAGGATGCGGCGCGACGAGGACCGGCTCATTGGACTTCCACCACGCCTTTCATGAAAGGATGAAGCGAGCACAGATACTCGTACAACCCGGCCTTGCTGAAGGTCACCGTGAACTTGTCGCCCTTGCCAAGGCCGTCCTTGAGTTCACCGCGCGAATCGAAGTTCGCGCCGACGATGGTGTGCAAGGTGTTCTCGTGGTTGACCCACGTGACGCTCGTTCCCGCCTTCACGACGATCTTCTTGTTGGAGAACGCGAAGTTCTCGATGTTGAGCTCCAAGCCGGCCCCGGACGGTTGCTCGGGAAGGCCCGTCATGTGACCGTGCGACTCTTCGACGGTGGAGCTCGCCTCACCGACCTTCAAGATGCCCAGCGCGCCTTTCATCGCGTCGCGCAGCGAGTGAGACAAGATCGCGTACGATCCGGCCGCCGCCGATAATTCGGCCACCAAGGCCCCGCCGGGCGCGACGCTCACCGTTTGCACGCCGTACAACGTGTTCTTCGGGTTGCCGTCGAGCAGCACCTTGTCGAAGATCGTTCCGATCACGTGGAACGCCGAGGTGTTGTTGATGCCCGCGTTGACGAAGTACAACCGCACGGTCTCGTTGGGCTTGGCCGTCAACGGAGCGGTGGTGTACTGCGCGGGAATGCCGTTGAATGCCAGCGCTTCGGGCTCCTCGTGAATCAACGCGCCGAGGTCCGTGCCGTTCTTGTACCACTCGTGTTGCACCAGCACGTACTCTTTGCCTTTGGGCGTGTAACCGGGTGGATCGACGATGACGGCGCCGAACATGCCGTTGGCGACGTGCATGATCACCGGTCCGGCGCTGCAGTGGTACAAGAACACGCCGGGGTAGTGGGCGACCCAATCGAACGTGATGCTTTCGCCCGGCTTGATGGCCTTGTGGTACTGCCCCATGTCCATCTGCCCGGCGTGAAAGTCCAAGCCGTGGTCCATGTTGGGATCGCGGTTGGTCAACGTGAAGCGCACGGTGTCCCCTTGATGAACGCGCAAGACCGGGCCGGGCACGCTGTTGTTGAACGTCCACACCTCCTTGGTTTCGCCGCTCGGCAACGTCAGCTTGGCGAGTTTGGCTTCGAGCTTGAACTCGACGATCTTGCCTTTTTGAGGCTGCGCGGGCGCGAGCGGATCGAAGGGCGTGACGGACATGGGTGTGGCGGGCGTGGCGACGCCGCGCGTGACGACGGCGGGCGTGGGCGTGTCCACGGCGAGAACCGTGGAGAGGGCGAGCAAGGACAGCGTGGACATCCGTACGACGTGCTTCATGGTTTCTCCTGGCCGGTCCGGTCTTCGGCACGGTTGACGCGTCGAAAGGAGCGCGTCGCGGCGTGTCAAGACGACCGGAAGTCCGGCGTGGCGTATTGGAAGTTGTCGCGCCCCGCTTCGCGGCAGGAACGACGACGGCATTGTCGACGTCGCCTTCGCCTTCGGCATTGACCTGGGTCAAACCTCGACGGCGGCCCGTCAATGCGAGGAGGCGCGCCCGAAGTGCCCGGGCCTTTCGATCACCTGCAAATCACCACCCGCCGCGCAAGGTCGTGACATGACTCAGGACGGCAATCGAACGGAAAGGAGATGGGCGACGCCATGACGTGAACGCAGAAGGCATCCAACCTCGCTGCAAGCGGCGCCAAGCTTGCCTGTGACGGCAACACCCACCGCTGTGCACATCACCCGACCCGAATCCAGGCCCCCCGACTTCAAGTGGTTCAGGCACGACGCCGAACCTTCGCTTCACGCGCAGGAGAACACATGAACGCCTCAGGTCAGAAACGCCGGTACCTCCTCCTCCTCGACGGGCTGTTGCTCACGATCACCGGACTCGTTCAAGCGCTGAGCGACGTCGCGAGCTACTTCTTCGGCCTCGGGCCGCTCGGCGGCCGTCTGCACGACAACCCAGCGTCTCTCGGCTTTTTTGAAGCGCATATTCTCGCCTTGATCTTGGGCGTCGTCATCCTCCTGGGACGCCACGACGCGAAGCCCCTTCGCTGGTATGCCGCCGCCGCCGTTTGCCACTTGGTTCTCGCGAGCGCCAACCTTCTCTACTGGGACGCTTTCGTCGCCTTCGACTTTCAACGCGTCGGCACGGTCGTGACCGTCGTGCACGGCGCGCTCTTCTTGGCGATGACGGTGGCCGCGCTCTCCTTGCGCCCCCAACTCGTCGTCGGTCAGGGCGCGACGTTCCGCTGGGCCGCGCTGATCACGCTCGCCGCCGGGTTGCTGCTGCACGGATCGAGCTTGGCGCTCGGACGAGAAGCGTTCATCGCGACGATCTTCACGCCGAAGGTCGATCTCCTCTTGGCGGTTCCCATGGTCGTCGCGACCTTCACGGGGTGGCGCATGCTTCGCTCGGCTCTCCACCCTCACCTGTGGGGAAAGGCGCTTCACGTGCTGTTGCTGGTGTACTTCACGATCAGCATCCCCGTGCACCTGCAAACCCTCATTCGTGGCGACACGCGGTACGTCCTGGGCTTCCCCGAGTGGTACAGCGTCCCGATCCTCGGCTTGCTGTCCGCCTTCGCCGCCTTCATCCTCTCCTTGCGTTTCGACACCTCGAAGCCTCGCCACGCGTGAACGTTTGAAGCGCGGCAAAGGATCGGGTCCGTGACGTTTCGTCACGGACCCGATCCTTTGCGTTTTGTCAGGTGTCGAAGCGCCGCGGCGCTTCAACGGCCAAAGACATCGTGGGCCAGTCGCGCGATCCGGTCGTGATCGAAACGCGTCGCGTTTCCCATCAAGACCACGGCGATTTCCACGTCCCGGTACAAGCGCATCAGCGTCCAGAAGCCCGCGCCACCGCCGAGGTGCTCCACGAACGACGAATCGCCACTCGATGAATCGGAAGCGTGGAACCAGCCGAGGCCGACGTTCAATTTCGCTCCCTTCGCGCGCAGATGCCGCATCTCCAGCGTCGCCTCGCGCGAAAGGATACGCGCCCCGTCGAGGACGCCTCCGGCCAAGTGCATTCGCGCGAACCGCGACGCGTCCGTGACGCTGCCGCTCAAGCCGCCGTACGCCGCGCCGTTGACTTGAAAGGGCGCGAAGTCGAGGTACCCGCCGACGTGGCCCGCGATGACGCCGGGCGGGAAGATGGCGCGCATGATCGGAGTGAGCGCGCGCGGCAAGCGGTGATGCCCCGTGGCGCGCGGAGCGTGCCGTGAAGCGTGAAAGGCCGTGTCGTGCATGTTCAGCGGAGAAAGGATTTCCTGCTGGACGTACGTTTCGAAAGGCTGCCCGGACGCGCGAGCGATCAGGCAGCCGAGCGCCAAGTAGCCGATGTTCGAGTAACGAACGAACGTCCCGGGTTGTCGAACGACACGGCGCACGCGCTTGAAGACCGCCTGAACGAACGCGTCCTCGTCGAACGTGGAATCGCCTTCGACGTGCACCCAACGCAGTGGAAGGGGATTGGGCAGGCCGGACGTGTGGCTGAGCAAGTGCCGCGCGGTCATCGGTGCGGTCGTGATGCGACCGAGTTCCGGTAGGAGATCCGTCACGGGGGCGTCGAGGTCGAGTCGGCCGCGCTCGGCAAGGCGGACGGTCGCCGTGGCGGTGACGAGCTTGGTCAGAGAAAACCAGGGGATGACGGTGCGCGTCGTCATCAACCGACCGGTGCGGACACTGGCTCGCCCGAACGCGTGGGCGTACACGGGTCCTTCCGGCCCGACGACGGCCACCGTGAGCCCCGGAAGGTGTTGCCGAGCAAGCGCTTCCTCGATTCGACGTGTCAGTACGTTCGCTCTGAAGTCGTCTGCAGGAACGTCGCGTGCGTAGTCGGGCTGGACGTAAATGGTCATGATGCAAATCCTTTCTTCGCCGATTGGCGTGGGAGGGTTCCTCGAGCAGCCACGGCTTGCTTGAGTCGCCCGGCAAGACGGGGACCGCTCGATCGCAAGAGGGCTCTCCCGGCGTGACGTGGCGGCGTCTGCGGCCGTGCACGTTGTCCTCGTGGTCGAGCAGCGAACGTCGTTCAGTGCGAGGAGCAAGGACGAGCCGCCTTCATCGACCTTCGCGCTTCCCGAGAGTGAGGCGCGAAGGTCCCACCGTTTTCAGGCATGACCGATACCCCTGGGAATGCAATGCGGGTGATGGCGAGAGGGTGGGGTGTCATGCCCTGGAACTCGGCCACCTGGTATTGAAAATCGAATGCACCTCCTTCGCTTTGACCGTAGGAGGTGCGAGGTGATTGCCTGGTGATCGTCAATCGGCGCGGCTGGGGTCCTTTCGTTGTCACGGCGAAGATCGACGGGAAGTCGAACGCCGATGAGACCACCGCAACGATTCGCGCGCCGCGAACTGCAAGCCAAGCGCCACCCCGACGACTTTGGCGGCCAGCGCGCCAAGGTCGGGCCTCAAGGGGGAGGAACTCGTCAGCACGACGGTCGTCACGACACCGACCAGGACGGCAGCGGAGAACAGCATGTTCAAGGCGAAGCGGCGTGCAGGCACCTTCATCCGCGCACTTCCAAGGCGACACGCGAGGTAGGCGCCGACGGCGCCTTGCAGGGGAGACAAGACCCACACCATCACGCCTTCGTGAACACTGTTCGCCGGGACGAACCGCAGGGCGATCACGGCGACGGCTTCGAAGACCGCGAGGACGCAGATGAGCGCGGCAGCACTCACGCCGAACTCGACCAGCCGCTTCCACATCGATGGTCGTAGATGCAGTCCGGCCTTTTCGTTCATCACATTCGACCTCCTATGGCGTCACCGACGAACCGCGCCTTGACGGCGGGCCGAAGGAGCTTCGCGGGACAAGGGAGTCGTGGCGGTGTGACCGCCGAGTGACCAGCGCCCTTCCCACGCCTTTCGGCGGGCAGCGAGCCCAGCCGGGTTTCGACGCGGGCCGAGGAGTACCAGCCCTCGGCCGAGCGTCAAGCAAAGGAACCGGCCTGGCGCCGATTCCCTTCGCCGATGATCCACGAAGCGCGGCGTTACCGAGCTACGCTCCACGCCTCGCGGCCTTGGGCTCGTGTGACCTTCGGGTGGACGTGTGCCAGCAGCATGAGGCCGAGGCCCACGGCCGTCCACGCCGCGAGCGTGACGGCCGGTTGGAGCGCCCCCGCCCCGCCGAAGAACGCCACGGAGCGGAGAAGCGATCCGAACGCGCCGGGCGGCAGAAGTTGACCCAAGGCGCCCCAGCCGTCAGGCAGCAGTTGCGGAGCGCTGGTCAGGGCGCTCAACGGATTGCCGAGCAGCATCATGATCGTCAGGCCCAAGCTCAGTCCGCCCGCGCCGAGGAGACGTTCGAGACCCATGACGAAGACCGCGAGAGCCGTGATGCTGCCTCCCAGAACCGCGCTGTTCAAGAAGTAGCTTCCCGAGAGAGTCCCGAACCAGAATTGAAGCATGGCCGTGAGGGCCAAGCCGCCGAGCAGGGCGACGAGCAGGACGCCGACCAAGCGTGTTCTCGCGCTTCGGTAAAAGCGACCGAGCATCATCGTGCACAGCGAGCCGCAGAAGATCAAGGGAAGCGCCGCCGCTCCCAGCCCTGCTTGCCGAGGATCGCCCGTCGTGGCAGGAGCGACGTCCTCGACCGTACTGCCGCGCTCGGCACGCATCGCCGAGGGGAGTTGGCTCAGCAGTTGGGCGACTGCGGGGCTCGCCGCCGACGCGGTCAGCACGCTCACTTCCTGGGGCGTCACGAGAAGCGCTCCGTAGACGTCACGGTTCATGATCGCGGCACGTGCGGACTCGACGCTCTTCGTGGCGTGCAGTTCGAAAGCGCCCGGCTTCGCTCGCTCCAGCCTGGCTTGCAAGAGCCTGTAGATGGGTGCGGAAGCCACGACCGCGACGGGAACGCGTCTTGGCGCGGTGTGCACGGCAGGCCACGCGAGCGCGGCGAGCATCACGCAAGCGATCGACGTGATCAGAAAGCAGACGGCGACAAGCGGCGGTGTTGAAATCCGTTGAGGTTTCATCGAAATCTCCAGGGTGGTTGGCGGCGTCGCGGAGGCGAGTGCGAGGCCGCGGAATGACGGTGCCGGGGAACGCGATCGATTTCGAGCATTTGGTTTCATGTGCGCGGCACTGTTTCCTGCCTTTCGTCGTGCTACCTCACGTGAACCGTCCCTCGACGGGCGGGTACGAATCCGGCAGCCAGGGTGACGGTTCGCTCACCTCGGCGTTCGGTTCTTGTGGAACGCCGACCGTCCCGGTCGAAGTCAGCATGCGTATTGCGATGTGATCCGGCGGTGATTCGGTCACGCGCTGAACCTTGACGGTCGGCACCCGCTCACCTTTCCTGGGAGTCGCGCGGACGAAGGCTTCGCGACGCCGAGTTGCTTGTACGCGTTGCAACTCGGCGTGCGGACCTCGTGCGGCGGCGAACCCGAAAGTGCTCGTGAGGCCCCTCGACCCCGGCTGTTCTCGTGCTCGCCTATACTGTGGCGCACACGCCGATACGGTTCGGATCGGCACCGAAGGCATCGGTCACGCACGTAGAAAACGCACGGCGGCCTTCATGTCGCGCTCGGCGCGAGGCTCTCGGTCTGACACAATGACGGAAAGACACCTTGCCGCACCGAGTCCATCCAGGAGAGGCCTTATGAAATTGTTGCTGACGTCCGCCGGGATCACCAACGCGAGCATCCACGACGCCCTGGTCGGGCTGCTGGGCAAGCCGATCGCCGAGTCCAACGCCTTGTGCATCCCCACGGCGATCTATCCCTTTCCCGGAGGGCCCGCGATGGCATACCGGTTCATCAGCGGAGCAACCCCCAACCCCATGTGCGAATTGGGGTGGAAGTCGTTGGGCGTGTTGGAGCTCACGGCGCTTCCCAGCATCAAAGAAGAGTATTGGACGGCCGCTGTTCGAGAGGCGGACGCCCTGCTGGTGTACGGCGGAGACGTCTGGTACCTGCAACGGTGGATGCGGGAGTCCGGATTGGCGGCCTTGCTGCCGTCCTTGCGCGACACCGTCTACGTGGGAATCAGTGCGGGCAGCATGGTGACGGCCCCCATCTTCGGCGAGACGTACGATGATCCCGCCGCGCCCTTCGTCATCGATCAGGGGATGGGGCTGGTCGACTTCGCGTTGCTTCCTCACCTGGATCACGAGCGTCACCCGGAAAGCTCGTCGGCGCGCGTGCAGAAAATGGCCGCCGAGGTTCCCGTCCCGACGTACGGAATCGACGACCAGACCGCCCTCAAGGTCACGGATGGCGCCGTCGAAGTGGTGTCGGAGGGACGCTGGAAGCTGTTCACGCGCTGACAGGCGAGGTCTCCCCCAAGACCTCGCCTGTCAGCGGACGCGAGCGCAAAGACTTCCTAGAGAAGAACGTGTCCGCCGATCGGCGGTACGCTTCTCATTCGAACGGCCCATGACTGGACCTCGAAGGCTCCGATGTCGATTGCGGCGGCAGGCTCGGGAAGGCTTCCTCGGGCGGCGCGTGATGGTCGAGCCGCTTGTGGAACGCGGCGACCGCACGCCCTTCCGCGCCTTCACGCCCGAGAGGTGGACGGGTGATAGCCCGCGTCGCCGTACGGTTGAAGTTCGTCGAGCCAGAGGCGTTCGAGATCTTTGAGCTCGCGTGCGTCATCGTCTTCACTGCGGCCTTCGTGCCGATCGAGGACGTGCAGCACTTCGGTGACGAAGGCAGCCTCGCCGTGCTCGCGCCACTCTTGCTGAAGGATGCGGTCGCGATGGTTTCCGAGGCGCAGCGTGAACACCAACTTGTTGATCGCGGCGGCCGTGTGAAGGCTCGCGCCGATGAGCCGCTTGCCGTTGACGGTGTTGCGCAGGGACCAGACGCCCATGACGGGCTCGAAGTTCTTGTACGGGCGGGTGGGAGCGAACAGGACGGGATCCGTCGTTTTCATGGCAGGACGTCCTTCAAGCGTGTGCGGAGGGCGTGACGTGACGTAGAGCGCGGAGAATCTGCTCGTTGTCAGGAGGTGAAGGCGGGTTCGGCGAGGCGCGCGGCATGAGTTCGAACGTCCGAAGCCCAGGAGGCGGTGTGGTGGGCGAACAGGTCGCTTTGGCGGGCGTAGAGGGCGCGGAGCGCTTCCTCGTAGTAGGGGTGGTCGCCCGCCATGGCCGTGATGAACAGGCGAGTTGTTTCGATGGCGCGCCTTGCTTCCTGGCCTCGGGGGTCGTGCTTGCGTGCCTCGTCGACGAGGCGGCGCAGGGCGGCCGACGCGCCGCCTTGTTGTTCGTCGAGCCAAGCCCAGTGGCGGGGGAGAAGGGTGACGTCGCGGGCCGTGACGCCGAGCTTCGGTCGGTCGGGTCCGGCGGGTGCTGGGCTGACGTAGCGGGCGAGGACGTCGTCGAGCGTGCCGGTGAGGTCGAAGTCGACGTGTCGTCCGGTGCGGTCGTCGAAGATGACGACGTCGAGGTGGCGGTCGTGCTGTTGGTCGTGGTGATGCTTGAGGATGTGTAGGAGTTCGGCGAGGGGGGCGGTGACGAGGCGCCGATCGCCTTGAAAGGCCGTGTAGGTCGTTGCATCCATGACCGAATTATTGTACGGGTAAAAAGATGTGTCAATATCACCCGGCTAAAATACTTACGGCTGCAGCAAAGCGAGCATAAAACCCACCATTTCACGCTCGCAAGAAAAGAAGGCGGCTTCGACCCCGCCTCATGTCAAACGTCACCACGAGGGGAGCAGCCTGCTCCCCTCGTGGTGGCCCGTGTACGGAAGTACACGCGCCACCACGTCAGCGGCCACCGCCCGAAATGATGTTGCGCTTGTCTCTCGTCAACGTCACCGTGACAGGCGGGCGATCCTCGATGAGGATGAAGTCGTGAATTCGAATTTCCCACGGTGTGGCCGTCCCCCGGTAGGTGCGGTCACCGAAGTGGAACAGCACGTCGTCGCCGCGTCCCGTGAACTCGATGGTCCCTTGAGATCCGGAGATGTATTCGTCGCTCCAGTCCGAATCCTCTCCATCGGCCGAGAACTGCGTTGTCGCCGTGAGGGAGGCCAGATCCGTCGTGAGCGGCACCAAGCCGTCTCGTCGATCGGGGTGGAAGCCGGTCGAGGCGTCGTACAGCCAGTGCTTGAGGTACAACACGGGCGGCTCTCCCCAGGCGTCGCGCTGAGACACGTATGCGTGCACGTCCAAGTAGTACGTGTCGCTCTCCTCACCGGGCAAGCGAGGCAAGGCGTACGCGAACGGCGATCCGTCGACGCGCAAGCCCTTGTAATCGCATCCTTGATAGCCGTCGCCCGGCGGTTGGCACACGTTACGAAGAATCTGCACGCGAGAAGCGAGGGTCAGCGTACCGTATCCGCCCGCCGACGCGAGATCGAGTTGCACCGCGACGCTCACGGGATTGCCGGGCGGCATGGCGTCCGGCGCGACGTACGTCACGCCCATCGAACTTTGACCGGACATGACGCGGCCCACGAGGGTGTTGCCGCCACGAACGCCGTTCACCGTCCAACCGAGCACGCCGACGTCGAAGTGCCGCTCGTCGAACGTCAACGAGCACTCTTTCGCCGAGGCCGGACAGGGCGCGCTCATCGTCACGACCTCCAAGTCGAGAGGATCGCCGAGTTGCACGGCGGCCCGCTCGGGAACGAGCTTCCACTGCTTGTACAACCCCCAGTCCGCGAAGAAATCGAGCTCCGCGCTCACCTCTTGCTTCTCGGCGTTCACGCCCGGCACGCGATTGATGCCCTTCCACGCGCCGCTCGCGTCTTGGTAAGCGAGGCGCAGCCCTTCCGTCGTTCCCGTCACGACGTTCGAATCGTACTCGATCTTGACGGTGGCGGGCTTCGCGAGCTTCTGACCCTTCGGCGTGAAACGGTAAGCATTGCCGACCGCGCTCGGCGCTTCGTTCGTGATGGCTTGAATGCCGACTTCCGTGGGTTGACTCAACGCACCGCTGGGAATGACGAGCTCGATGAGGCCGTCGTCGGACGAGACCGTTCCGCCCGCCGGGCCGATGATGCGCGTCGTCGCGTCCCCGACTTCCCCGCCGGGCGCCGTGGTGGCGGGCGTGACGGCGCTTTGCGCGAGGATGGTGGTGGCGGCGAGAACGCCGAGGAAGAGCAGGGATCGTCGAGGATGTTCGAGCATGAGGATTCTTCTTTCACGCGTGCGCACTCGATCTCGTCGATGATGCCTTCACGCGCCGTCAGTGTGGAACGCCCCGCGTGATTTTCGCGTGATAGGCAGCGGAACGATCGGCGCGGGCGTGGCAGTCGAGGGTATAGGACGGCGTCATTCGGCCATCACGCACCACGGTTTACCTTGGCCGCATGGACGCCTTGATCACTTTGACGTTGTACGTGCTCGGATGGCTACTGTACGGCTTGTGGAAGCTGCTAGGCAACTTCTTCGGTTTGGGGGCGACGTGCGTCTTGGTCGCCCTGTACGGTCTTGGCAGCGACTGGCCCCTCGCCGGGGTCATCCCGATCGCCGTCGTTGCCCTTGGGGCGTGGAGCGTGTCGCTTCACGGCGGGCTTCGTTCTTGGCGAGAAGCACGGGCGGCGCGCGAGCTTCGAGGGTAACAAGCCGGGAAACATCCGTAGCGCGCACGTCGAGCAGGTCGTTCGCATCCTCGCGTCGAGAGCTTCGCGTGAGCACGCCCCTTCGAGCCTCCGTCGTGAAGGTCGTCGTCCTGACGTCTTGTTGCGCGGCCGTCTATTTCCCAAGATCCTCGATGGCCGCGTCGGCGGTCGATCTACACGGGCGACGCGCCCGCCACGTACGCCGTCGTCGAGGCGACCGAGCCACCGAAGCCCGAGGATGATCGCCTCGGCCACGCCGAAATGCCCTCGAGCCCCGCGCAGAGTGGGCGCGGATCGTCGGTGAGACCGTGCGCATCCACCGCGACTTCTTCCACGATCCGGCGATGCACGGGCTCGACAGGGCGTCAGGGGCAAAGCGAGACCGCGCGTTCCTGCCGCACGTCGGTCAGCGTGAAGGCTCGTGGCCGAGGCGTCCGGCGAACGCGTGGGGTACGCCTACGCCTCGGACAGTGACGTGTCGCGGACCATGTCGGGTCGCTGGGCGCACATTTGGGCGGTCGCTTTCGCTTCTGGCACATTCTCGGCGGCTTCAGACGAGGTCGAGGTGCCGACCGTCCGCCCGTCGGCGTTCGTGAGAGGCGGTCGCTTCGCGCCTCGTCGACTCAGGTTTGAAACCTCCACCGGGGGGCGCTTCGTTCCCTTGTCACGAAACCTCGCGGTGGAACGCGACCGGACGTACCGACGCGAAGGGTCGGCCCCGACTGTTTCCTTTTCGCGTTCAGGCAACAGCGGTCGAGCAAGGAGTCTTGCCAGGACAAAGGCGATGCGCGAACTTCACTCGGCGGCTGGACGCCCTCCCGGGACGTGGCAGCAACGCGGGGTGCGGGCGCCTTCCCGGCGCCCGCACCTCTGGGATGTCACTTCGTGATGGCCGCCAGGGCGTCGACTTCACCCGCGCCGTAGAAGCCGTTGTGGCCCATGCCGCCCAGGCAGGTCGCCGTGAAGTCGACGCCGGGGAGAAACTGCGGCAACGGATTGTACGAGCGTGCCGGGCAGTCCAGCGGTTTGGCCGTCTGCATCAGCCGAGCCTTCACCGCGCCCGGCGACATAGGACCGAACTGGCTGATCATCAGCGCGACGACTCCCGTGACGTGCGGCCCGGCCATGGAGGTGCCCTGCAGGTAGCCGTACGTCGCACAAGGTGCTGTCTGGCAGTCCTGCACGATCCTGCTGGGGAGAAGGTTGTTCCGGTGTGACGCGGGCCATGTCGAAAGAATCAGCCCGGACACGATGGTTCCCTCTGGCCCGGGAACGAACCGATCGCCTCCTGGCGCCGCCACGTCGATGACGCCCGCGCCGTAATTCGAGTAGTAGGCTTTGCGCTGCTGTCGGTTGTCGGCGGAGACGCTGATCACGCCCGGCACTTCGGCGGGCACTTGCGCGCAGGCGTTCGTGACTTCCCGTGTCATCGCCGTGGTGTTGTCGGGGCTGATGGTGTCCACGTTCTGCCTCGAGAGGTCCATGTTCTCGTTGCCTGCCGAGGCCACCACGGTCACACCCTTGCCGATCGCGTAGCGGATGGCGCGCCGCTCCGCTTCCCAGATCGCGCGCTGCTCGGCATCGTTTCGGCAATTGAACAACCAGGGATCGGCGAAGTAGCTGTTGTTCGTGACGGCCATGCCCTTTTCGGCGGCCCACATGAATCCGCACACTACGGCCTCGGGGTAGAAGAAGCCGTTCGCGTCGCCGACCTTGATGCCGGCGATTCGGACGTTGGGAGCCACGCCGGTGATGCCGATGCCGTTCTTCGCGGCGGCGATCGTACCCGCCGTGTGCGTGCCGTGTCCGTCGTCGTCCATCCACGCGGCGGGTGTCTGGTCCGGAGAGCCGCCCACGCACGAGGCGCTGCTGGAAAAGTCGACGTTTGCCGCGAGATCCGGGTGGGTGTAGTCCAAGCCGGTATCGAGGTCGCCGACGAGGACGGCGCGCGAGCCGGAATTGACGGCTTGCGCTTCCGGCACGCGGATTTGCCGCATGTCTCCCTGCAGCACGCTGAGCGGGTCTCCGGAGGCGACCGGGGTCGTCGGCGCCGCTTCGACCTCGGGCTTTTGAAGCTGCACGGCGAAGTCGGCGGTGCCGGACGCGCCCTGCACGCGGGCGTCACGGCGAACGGCGGAGGCGAAGGCGGGGTCCGCGGCGCGCGCCACCGCCACCCCGATGGCGTCGTACCGAGCGACCAGCGTGCCGCCCGCACGGGTGATGGCGTCGAGGGCGACTTCGTTTCCGCGGTACACCACCAGGTAGGTTCGCGTCGCCTGGGACGAGAGGGCAGCCGCCGAGGCCACTCTCAGGGAGGACGGCGTGTGACCGCAGGCCGTGAGCGACAAGGTCAGCGCGATGGCGGCAGCGGCAGACGGAGAAAGCTTCATCGATCTCATGTGGTGTTCCTCCACGAGCAACAAGAAGCTTCGGGCCGGTCTCACCATTCGCTCCGGTACTTCTGCTGGTGACCGTGCTTAGAAGTACCTTCTCAGCTCCCGATGACTTATCGAAACATGAAGACGGGACGCCGCGTTTGGGTATTTAATGAACGCTACTTCATGGCTTCTTGATTCTCGGGCTTCTTGTGTTGTTAACCTTTGCAGGAAAGGTCGCGTGAGAAGCCTCAAGGCGTACTTTTGCCTGTCGCCGCACATCGACTCGATCCTCCTTCGTCCCGAGCTTCCAGGTCGTCCTCGCGAGCGCCGCCGGTAGCACGCGCTCCAATCAGAACTCAACGTCGGACGCCGGCACGCTCTCGGACGCTATCCTGCTTTTCGACACCGTACGCGCCCTGGCCCCCTACCTCCAGTCGTGGTTGGAGTACCAGCGGGATCTGGCGCGAGTGCCGGGCGTCCAGGTGGCCGTGCGGGTGAACGGTGAATTGGCGGCCTCGTTCGCGCTGGGCGTGGCGAACGAAGCCACCGGGCAGCCCCTCACGCCACGGCACCTCTTCCGGATCGCCTCACACTCCAAGACCTTCACCGCGACCGCGATCTTCCAACTGGTCGAGAACTGGTCGAGGCCGGGGCGCTGCGCTTGGACGACTCCGCGGGCCGCTGGCTGCCGGAACTGGAGGAATCGCCCGCGGCGGACTTGACCGTGCGGGCACTGCTGGGGCACCAGTCGGGCATCAACCGCGACGGAGCCGACAGCGACTACTGGCAGCAACTCCACGACTTCCCCGACCGCGACGCTCTGATCGCACTGTGCCGAGCCGACGCCGTGTTCCCACAGAATCAGTTCTTCAAGTACTCGAACATGGGCTACTCGCTGCTGGGCCTGATCATCGAGGCGGCCAGCGGCCAGACGTACGAGGATTACGTGGCGGCGCACATCACAGGGCCGCTCACGCTGACCGACCTGGGACCGGAACTGCCGCCAGAGCGCGAGCCCGAACTGGCGGCCGGGCACAGCGGGCGCTTGGCGGGCAACGATGCCCGGCGGGTGCTGCCCTCGTCGGATACCCGGGCGATGGCGGCCGCCACGGGATTTTACGGAACGGCGGAAGATGTCACGGCCTACCTGGCCGCGCACGCACCGGGCCGCGCCGAGTTGCTCACGGACGCGTCCAAGCGCCTCATGCAACGCAAGGAATCCGAGATCAGCCGACCCGTGAAGCGCTGGTACGGCCTGGGCTTCATCATCGATGAAATCGGGGGGCGCACGGTCGTGGGCCACTCGGGCGGCTTTCCCGGGCACATCACGCAGTCTTGGCTCGACCCGGAATCGGGCTTGGCGGTGTCCGTCCTCACGAACTGCTTGGGCGGCCCCGCGACCGAATGGGCGACGAACCTCATCAAGCTGATCGATCTTGCCGTGCACGCACCGGAGAAGAAGACCGCCGACGTTCCCGGCTTCGACCTGAAAACCTACACGGGTCGCTTCGCCACCGACTGGGGAGCGTTCGACGTGGTCGATCTGGCAGGCCGACTGGTGTCGCTGATGCCACAAGGCGATCCTGCGTTCAGCGCCACTGAATTGACCGTGGTCGACGCCGACACGCTGATGCCCGAACCGCAAGCTGGCTTCGGCGCGGTCGGTGAGCCGTTCCGGTTTCAGCGCACGGCGACCGGCGACATCGAGTGGGTGCGTCAAGGCGGCGGGCGAGCTTGGCCCGTCGCGGCGTACCGGGAGCGAGTGGGCCTCGCTCCGCTGTCTCCCCGCGGACGCACAGGCGAACGTTCCGCCTGAAACGCGCCGCGCGGTGACGCGGCGGCATGCCAGCACGGACGGCGCCCGAGGTGGTCGGCGAGAGGCGGGAAGAACGAGAGAGGGAGCAGTCGGGAAGGGGCGAAGTTACTGCTCCGCGCCTTCCCGGCGCACGCGAACGTCCACTTCCAACGCCGCTTGACCGCCTCCTCGAAGCACGCCGCGCACGGGCGGCACGTCACCGTAGTCACGTCCGTGGCCGATCTTGATGTGCGCCTCGCCGACGAGGACGTCGTTCGTGGGATCGAACCCCACCCAGCGCGGCGGCAAGAAGCACTCCACCCAAGCGTGCGTCGCCGCCGCGCCGACGAAGTCCTCACCGGCGTGCACGTACCCCGACACGTACCGAGCGGGGATCCCTCGCGAGCGGCACACGGCGATCATCGCGTGCGCGTAATCCTGGCAGACACCGGCGCCTGTTCGTGCGAACGCCTCCAGCGGCGTATCGACCCGCGTCGCGCCCGGCGTGTACGAAAAGCGGCGATGCAAATGCGTCGTGAGCTCGCTCAACTCCCCTGCGAGCTCGGCATCTTGGGAAGTGGGACGCCAGCCGAACGCCTCGCCGGGATCCGCGCTCAACGTCGTGCGCGGCGAGGGCGACACGAACTCGACGAGATGCTCGTGCGAAGGATGCCGAAGGAACGAGGTCAACGTCGCGCGCGTGACACGCGGCGGCGGTGAGTCGGGCGAGGTGAAGACGAGCGACGTCGCTTCCAAGCGCAAGGTCGTGTGACGTTCGGGCACCTCGACGTGATGAACGATGGTGCCGAAGTAGTCGGTGCGCACCTCGACGTGCGCTTCGGGGGTAACGACGAGCGAGAAGTTCGAGACGGACTGCCGTTCGTCCTGCGTGGGCTGCAAGCGCAATTCGTTGAACGAATCCCACGCGGGCGCCGGGTAACGGTACTCGGTGACGTGCCGAATGAAGGCGCGCATGCGTTCAGGCGGTGAAGTACGCTCGGTGAATGGCCGTCCCGATCGCCGTGACGTCGGCGAGAAGGTCGCCCAGCCCGGGGGACGCGTCGTCGATGACGTGCCGGACGTCCACGTGCGCCAAACGCGCGACCAGCCAATCGGCGTCTCTCAGCAAGGAGCGGACGGCAGGCCGCATCGCTTCGGGTCCTTCTGTGACGGCGGCGATGTCTCGCAGCGACTTTGCCAGGGACATCGCCGAGTACCGAACGGAACGCGGAAAGTCCGGGGCGAGCAGCAAGAACTCCGCGACCCGCCTCGGTTCGAGCCGCGAGCGGTAGCGCTTGCGGTGCGCTTCGTACGCGCTCGCCGTCTTGAGGACCGCCATGAGCCGGTGGTTTTCGAGCGCTTGCGCGCCTTCTTGCGCGTCCTCCTCGCTCGGGCGGGTGCGCACTTGCAAGAGCCGCAAGACGTTGTCGGCCCGTTCGAGCTTCTGGCCGAGACGCAAGAACGCCCATCCTTGATCGCGCGGCAACGCCGCGAAGGCCATGCCGAAAAAGAGTTGGCACGCTTCGCGAACGGCGACGCAGTAATCGTGTAGCGCGTCCGTGCGCAACACCCGCTCCGTGTCGAAGCACAACGAGAGGTACGCGCGGTTGATCGCTTCCCACATTTCGCTCGGAATGCGGTCGCGTAACGACCGAGCGTTCTCTCGCGCGCGCGACAAGCACGAAACGATCGACGAAGGATTCGCGCGGTCGAACGCCAACCAAATCGGAACGCCTTGCCCGTCCATGCCCGCGCTGCCGTACCGCTCCTGGTAACTCGCCATCGAACCGCTGATCGCGATGAGCGGCTCCCAGAAGTCCTCGACGACGCCCGCGCTTTCGAGCGTCGCGTAGTAATTGACATCCAGCAGACGCGCGGTGTTCTCCGCGCGTTCCACGTACCGTCCAATCCAGTACAACGACTCCGCGACCCTCGCGAGCATCAATGCCCTCCTTCTTGCTCTTGGTGTTGACGCTGAACGCGTTCACGACGCGGTTCGCTCAACACCCACGTGTCCTTGCTTCCGCCGCCTTGCGACGAGTTCACGACGAGCGACCCTCTCGTCAAAGCGACGCGTGTGAGGCCGCCCGGCACGATCGTGATGTTCTCGCCGACGAGAATGTACGGCCGAAGGTCGACGTGCGCGGGCTCGAACTTCCCGCTGTCCGGGTAGTACGTCGGGTGGCGAGACAACGCGATCGTCGGCTGCGCGATGTAACCGCGCGGATGCGCCCGCACGTTCTTCAAGAAGCGCTCGATCTCGTCCTTGCTCGCCGCCGGACCGATCAGCATGCCGTACCCGCCCGCTTCGCCCACCGCTTTGATCACGAGACTCGACGCGTTCGAAAGCATGAAGTCGAGGCCGTCCTTGTCGAGCCCCAAGTGCGTCTCGACGTTGTTGAGGATCGGCGTTTCCGACAGGTAATAGCGAATCATCGCCGGGACGTACGCGTACACGGCCTTGTCGTCGGCGACGCCCGTCCCGATCGCGTTCGCGAGCGCCACGCGTCCCTTTCGGTACACTTCCACGAGGCCGGGCACGCCGAGCAACGAGTCCTCACGAAACGTCAGCGGATCGAGGAAGTCGTCGTCGAGGCGGCGGTAGATGACGTCCACTTGCGCGCGACCGGCCGTCGTTCGCATCCACACCCGCCCACCTTCCACGAACAAGTCGCGTCCCTCGACGAGTTCGATGCCCATCTGCTGCGCGAGAAACGCGTGCTCGAAGTACGCGGAGTTGTACATGCCCGGCGTGAGCAGCACGATCGTCGGGTCGTTCACGTCACGCGGCGACAACGAACGCAGCAATTCGAGCAGCGCGGTCGTGTAGTGCTGCACGGGCCGCACGCGCGCTCCGGAAAACAAGCCGGGCAAGGCGCGCGTCATCGCGACGCGGTTGGCGAGCAGGTACGAAACGCCGCTCGGCGTGCGAAGGTTGTCTTCGAGCACGAGGTACTCGCCCGTCTCGTTGCGCACGAGGTCCGTTCCCACGACGTGCGTGTACAACCCGTGCGGGACGGTCACGCCGTGCACTTCGCGTCGAAAGTGCGTGGAGCTGTACACGAGTTCACGCGGAATGACGCCGTCCCGCAAGATTTCGCCGCGTCCGTACACGTCACGCAAGAAGGCATTCAGCGCTTTCACGCGTTGCGTGAGGCCACGCTCGATGTGCGCCCACTCGTCGGCGGGAATGACGCGCGGCACGGGATCGAAGGGAATGGTGCGCTCCGTTCCGGCGCCGTCGACGTCGAGGCCGCCGTACACCGTGAACGTGATGCCTTGATTGCGAAAGGCGAGATCCAACAGGGCGCGTCGTCGTTCGAACTCCGCTCGCCCGAGGCCTTGAAGGTACGCGTGAATGCGTTCGTAATGCGCCCGCACGCCCTGGGCGTCGAACATCTCATCGTAAAAACCGCTCGCCGCGTACCCGTCGAACATGCTCGCCTCCGTGTGAGTATGAAGATACACGGTCTGTGTTTTTCATGCTGCCTTGCGTAGACCACGGCAAGCTCATCGCTTGTGAAGATGACTAGGGTAGGGAGCATGACTTCGCGCGACGACCCTTCCGGCGCATTGCTCGTGCGCGTCGGCTTCGAACTCACGTACGACGTGCCGTACGTGGCGCCGCTGCTCTTCCTCGTGGAGCCCAGCGACGGCCCTTTGCAGCGCGTCATGTCATCACGGCGCCTCTTGCCGCCGGACTTGCCGCTCGACCGCTTTTCGACGTACCGCGATGCGTTCGGCAACCTCGTGTGGCGCGTCTTGGCCCCGACGGGGTCATTTCGAATCGGGCACGACCTCGTCGTGCGCGTTCCGACGGCGAAAGATCCCGTGCTGCCGCACCTCGACAAGCCGAGCATCGAGCACATTCCCGACGACGCGTTCGTGTACACCCTGCCCAGCCGATACTGTCCATCCGACTTGTTCATGACGATGGCGTGGGATTTGTTCGGAGATCTTCGCAGCGGCTGGGAGCAAGTGCAAGCCATTTGCGACCACTTGCACCTGCGCGTGCGTTACGGCGTGGGTAGCACGGCGTCCTCGGACGCGCTACAAACGTACGAAGCGCGCGTCGGCGTGTGCCGTGACTTCACGCACATGGCGATCTCGTTTTGCCGTGCGCTCAACATTCCCGCTCGGTACGTCGGAGGCTACCTGCCCGATTTGTACATCGAACCGAACGACGCCCCGATGGACTTCCACGCTTGGTTCGAAGCGTACCTGGGCGGCGCGTGGCGCACCTTCGACGCGCGTCACAACATCCCCAGGGCAGGACGGGTCAAGATCGGCGTGGGCCGTGACGCCACGGACGTCGCGTTCAGCACCTCGTACGGCGCCACGAGACTCCAGTCCATGCGCGTGTGGGCCGACGAGTACCACGACGCTTCGGAGCAAAGCACGTGAACGCGCCGTGGCCGAGCGACGTCGTTGCTCGCGCGCCGTTCTCGCCCGACGTCCTCGATCACCGCGCGATCGAATGGCCTCGGGTGCGACGCGCGACGCTGCAGGCGTTTCAACGCTTTCGGTACGTGTACTCGGCGCCCGCGTACGACTTGTCGCAACGCCTCGTGATTCGCCCGGCGGACGACCGCGTCGATCAGCGCGTGGTGTCGTTCGAGTTGCGCGTGCATCCCCGGCGCTCGACGCGCATCGAGCGCCGAGACGTGTATGGAAACGTCGTGGTGGACGTCGACGCCTCGTACGTGCGGCGCGAAGCTCGATTCGACGTGAGTTTCGTCGTGGAGCGCCTCGCGAGCGCTTCGCGTCCCGTCGCTTCCGCTCGACAAGCGGAGCTTCTAGCTCATCCGACGCTTCTCACGACGCCGAGCGCGCCCATGCTGGAAGTCGCGCGGAACTTGCGCGTTCGAGCGACCTCACCGCACGATCTCGCGGCCCGTATTTCCGACTTCGTCAGCGAGCACATGACGTACAAAGCGGGCGTCACGACGGTCAAGACGCCCGCTTCAGACGCGTTCGACATTGGCGCGGGCCTGTGCCAGGATTACGCGCACGTCGCACTCGCCTTGTGCCGCGCGGCCGGAATCAGCGCTCGGTACGTGTCGGGTCACATGCTCGGCGAGGGTGGCTCGCACGCGTGGATCGAAGTCCTGCTGCCTCGGCAGGACGGCTTGTTCGAAGCGATAGGACTCGATCCCACGAACGCTCGTGCGCCGAACCTCAGTTACGTCGTCGTGGCGACGGGCGCGGATTACGCGGACGTCGCGCCCACCACGGGCTTGTTTCGAAGCTCGAAGGGCGGCGTGCTGCAGTACGAGAAGCGCGCCGGACCCGTGCGCGTGGAGTACGAGGATGGAACGGTGCTCGAACGCTGAACGCCACCACGAGGCGGGCGCGTGCCGACGACAGCAAGGGCGTTCACCGACGCGCGAGCACGAGCAGGACAAGAAAGAACCTCGGCAAGATGCTGCCGCGTCCTGAACACACTCACCGACACGCGCCCAAACTTCCATCCTCGACACGAGCGCGAACCGAGACGCCCCTATCGATCACGGCACGGGCTGAGTGCCTAAGTTGGGCAGGCGCGTTGACATCTCGAACGTGGTACCACGCGACGACCCGTCCCGCCTTTAATCGTTGGTCGTCGCGCTCGTCCGGGTGCGCAAGAGCTTGTGGAAGCGATGCGTCGTCCAGGCGGCGCCGAGAAAGTCGTGCGAGAGGGCGCCTCGTCGGAGGAGGGCACGCACCTGTTCACGTCGAGGTGCCGTGCTTCTTGCCGGGTCGTGCCCCAAGGGGAAGATGACGCGTCGGGGCCGTGGAGGGCACGAGTTGAACGAGGTGCTTCCAAGGGGTCATGCTGAGTCATGACGACCCCGCCCACGTCGTACACCATTCGTGACGTGCAGCCCAACGACCTCGCCGTGTACACCGCGATCGTCAACACCGAAGAGACCGAGCCGCTCACGCCCGAACACCTCGCCGAGCTTGAGCGCATCACACGGGAGCGAGCGATCTTCCGTCAGCGCTGGGTGCTCGAAGACGCCGAAGGACACATGCAAGGCACCGCCTCGCTGTTCAACTTTCCCGTGCAACCGGGTGCGTTCTACCTCACCCTGGTCGTGACTCCCGAGGCCCGAGGACGCGGGTACGGCGCGGCGTTGCTGACCCATGCGCACGACGTCGCCCTCGCCAGAGGGGCTCGGACGTTGCAGGGAAGCGTGCGCGACATCAACTCCGCGTCGCGCGCGTGGGCGGAGCAGCGAGGCTTTTCGCTGCTCTTCCATCGCTTCGAGTCCACCCTCGACCTCACCACCTTCGATGAAGCCGCGCACGCCGAGGTGGAGCGCCGCGTCGCCGACGCTGGAATCACCTTCGAGGACATGCGGACGCTGGGCAACGACGAGGCGAACTGGTCGCGGTTGTACGACTTCTACGCCGACCGCAATGTGGAGACGCCAGACGCGAGATTGTCGGGCATGCCGCGCATGTCCGTGGAGGAGTCGCGGCAGTCGCTGCGCGAGTCCTTGGAGGTGCGGCCGGAATGGATGGTGCTAGCGACACGCGGCGACGAGTGGTTGGGCTTGAGCGTGCTCACGTCACATCCGCACGGTTCGTACAACCACTTCACCGGCGTGGCCCCTGAAGCGCGCGGCTTGGGGTTGGCGCGGGCGTTGAAGGTGGAGGTGATTCGTCGGGCGCGCGCGGCAGGCTTCTCGCTGATGATCACGAACAACCTCAGCGTGAACGCGCCGATGCTGGCGGTGAACCGCCATTTGGGATTCGAGGCGCGGCCGGGCCTGTGGGTGATGCAGCGAACGTTGGCGTAGCCTCAGCTCTTGGCCAACACGACCCGAAGTGCGTGTGTCGACGGCTCGGAGTCGTACACGCACTTTTCACCGTGCGGTGAGGCCGGTGTTGACGTTGATCTTCGCTCTGAAGTTCAGCCGGTTGTGCACAAGCACCTGAGGCTCGGCGATTCCCTCGGTGACCATGCTCCTCGAGGTCTACAGAAGAACCTCGTCGTCAGCCGCGCAGTTCGGCCATCATGCCGCCGCCGTCAAAGCCGCTCCAGGCCTCCTCGATCAGGCCGTCCTTGAGACGTGCCATGAGGATGCCCGGCACCCGTATCGACCGACCGGTCGCCGCGAGGCCACCGAACGATCCGTCGTGGGTCCCGGCGAAGGTGTAGCGCACCGCCACCAAGTCGCCCTCGGCCATCACGTCGTCCAACGTGAAATGAATGTCGGGAAAGCCAGCGCGAAACATGGCCACCCGGTTCTTGAGCCCCTCACGGCCTCGAGTGAGCGTGGCGTCTGCGCTGCCGTCGGTACGCACCGGGGCATCGAGAACGTAGGTGGGTGCGTAAAGCTCATCCACCACTTCGAGGCGGCCAGCATTGAGCACTTCCTCGAAGTGGCGGCGGACGACCTGCTTGTTGCGTTCGGCCGATTGAGTTAGGGACACGTCCCGAATTATAGGCCGATCCCAGGGAGCAGGGGGTACGAAGAGAAACAACGACGGGTCATCGTGATACGGCGAGTCCGGGTGGCGGTCTTGTCCCGGTACACACGCTGGCCGACGAACACCATGAGTTGACCATCGAAGAAGGGCCGCGATTCCTTGGATTCACCGTGGTGATCCCACGAGGGAAGGGAAGTGCTGAGAGAGTTGGATGCGGAGCCCCGCTGGAACGTCGGGGCGTTCCAGTCGGGCGAAAAGCTATCGGAAGAAAGATTCGGCTTCCATGGGAACGAAGGAATCGACGCCATGGTCGTCGGGTACAGGCCCCCGGTCGTGCCCAGTCGTCAGGTCATCGAAACGGAACTTCACGCCCTCGGCATCGACAAAACGCCTTCTTACACGCCCCTTGGACGGCGATCGAAAAGTTGACGGCGGGCGCGTTCACCCTCTCGGCGTTTGTACACTGGAGCATGGACAGCCACGAGGTTCCGGGCGCCCATGTCCACCTCCCCTTCCCCTTCCTGCCTCCGATCATCGGGAGAGACCGCGAACTCGCCCTCGCGCACGCCCTGCTGCTGCGAGATGACGTTCACCTCGTCAACCTTCGCGGACCCGGCGGCATCGGCAAGACCCGCCTCGCGCAAGAACTGACGCAGCGACTCGTCTCGACCTTCGACCTCGTCGTGTTCGTCGAGTTGGCTCCCCTGCGCGAACCCACCTTGATCCTCCCGGCCATCTCCAGCGCGCTTCACGCGCCTCCACACCGCCCGGTCCTGGAAGGCCTCATCGAGACGATCGGCGAGCGGCGCGTCCTGCTCGTCCTCGACAACCTCGAACACCTCCTGCCGCACGTGCAGGACCTCACGACCCTGCTCGCGCACGCGCCGCACTTGAAGATCGTCACGACCAGCCGCCGAGTGCTGCACCTTCGAAGCGAGCACGACTTGCCGCTCGCGCCCCTCTCGCTGCCTCAGGACGACACGGAGCAAAGTGAGGCGGTGCAGTTGTTCGTGCGCCTGGCCAAGACGGTCGATCCGACGTTCGAACTCGACGACAAGAACCGTGCGTTGGTGGAACGGGTGTGCGTGCTGCTCGACGGCATGCCCCTCGCGCTGGAACTCGCCGCGGCGAGACTGCGCGCCGTTCCGCTCGAGGAACTCGTGGAGTGGCTCGGCACCCCCCTGGAGGTACTCGCCGACGGTCCGACGGACGCTCCGAGGCGCTCCCGCTCGCTGCGGGACACCGTGGGGTGGAGCTACGACCTCTTGACGCCCAACGAACAGGAGATGTTCGCGGTCTGCGGGGTGTTCGTCGGGGGATTCACGAAGGCGGCGTTGGAAGCCGTGACAGGCCGCCCGGACGTCCGGAACTTCCTGATTCAACTCGTGGAGCACAGCCTGCTGAGATCGACGACGAGCCTTGGAGGTCGCTGGTCGATGCTCGAGCCCATCCGCGAGTTCGCTCACGAACGCCTCGACGAGTCGCCGGACGTGCGGAACGTCCGCGAGAGGCACGCGAACTACTACTTGACGCTCTCCGAACAAGCCGAGAGTTGGACGCAGACGCTCAAAGCCGAGTGGATGGAGCGTTTCAAGGCCGAGCACGCCAACTTCGAAGGAAGCTTGCAGTGGTTCATCCAGGAGGACCGCGCCGAGGACGCGACGCGACTTTGCAAAGCCTTGCGCCCCTACTGGCTCGGGCGCGGCTTGAACCGAACGGCCATCGCCTGGATCGAGCGTGTCCTCGCGACTCCGAGCGGGAGGCCCCGGACGACTCACCGAGCGGAATTATTGGGCTTTGCCGCGGATCATACCGTGCAACTCGGAGACTCGTACGACTCGGGCGAACGGTACTGTCATGAAAGTATCGAGCTTCACCGCGAATACGGGAACGCGCTCGGTGAAGCGAACGTCATGTGCTCCTTGGCATGGCTGTATGACGGCAGCGGAAAAGGCGACGCGGCCCGTGATCTGCGCCTGGACTTGTTGAATCGGTACGAGGTTCTCGGAGACCAGGCCCAGGTGGCGATGGTGCTGTGCAATCTCGGAACGGGCTTCATCGATGCCGGGAAGTACGATCGCGCGCTGGCGTACTTCGATCAGGCGCTTCCGGAATTGGAGCGACTCGGAGACGTGACCAATTTGGCATTTCACGCGGTGTTTCGAGCCGTCGTGTTCAAGCGGACGGGAAACGTGGATGCCTGCCTTCACGAGATGAAGCGGTCGTGGCAATTGGGAGCGGCGATCGAGGATCGAGCCTTCCTGTGGAGGGCGCTGGGAATCGTGGCGTACCTCGTTCGGCAGTCCGGGCAGGCGGACTTCGCGACTCGATTGCTCAGCGCGCAAGAGCACGTCCGGTTGCAAATGCAGCGAGCCATGCTGCCGTCCCGTCAGAAGGAGTTGGAAGAAGAGCAGCAGGCGTTGCGCTCCATCCTCGGCCAAGCGGCCTTCGAGAAAGCGTGGCGAGCGGGCGAGAAGATCAGTTTGGCAAAGATCCAGTCGCAGGTGGACGCGTGGTTCGCCGCTCCCGTGGCGATGAGAGCGAAGCCGGAAGACCAAGGGATGCCGGACGTCCTGACTTCCCGCGAGCGAGACGTGGTCGCCCTCGTCGCCGCTGGATTTTCGGACAAGCAAGTGGCGTCCAAACTCGGGATTCGTGGTGGCACCGTCAGTAAGCACGTGGGAAACGTCCTCGGAAAGCTCGAGTTGAAGAATCGCACGGAACTCGCCCGCTGGGCCATGACGCATGGCGTTTCGCCTTCCATAACTTGATCCACCCGCTGGGAAGGTGCAAGACGCTCGGCCGGACCGAAGGAAGAAGGACGTCGTCCAATTCGGCGTCGAACCTGTGGGGCCAGGTTGAGCGGACCCACGAAGCGACCCCACCCACACACCGTACGCTTCGTGACCGCCGCCAACCACCCGAGCTTGGAAGCGCGGGCGAACGCTCGACCTTCGACGGCAAACGGCGCGCGGCGACTACCTAATTCTGTCAGGGTCCCAATCCTGGGGATGCGCCTCGCTCCATCTTCCTCCTACCGTGAGGAGTCAGCTCGGCGGCGACGCTCACTCGAGGCGCGGGGCCTTCGTCGGCAGGATGGAGGTCCATCCTGCTTCCTCTGTGCGCAGCGAAGCAGGGGGACGGGGGCGTGCCTGTCCGGAAGGAGTGAACATGAGCGCCGGGAGGCTCGGTGACCAAGACGCCTCCCGTTTGGGTTCCAGTGCGGCTCGTTCGGAAGAAACCCTTCTTTGCTGCTGTGCAAGCAGGAGCGAGACCGATTCGAAGGAGGAACTCATGAACCAATTGCGCGCGCGCTTCCTGCTCATTCCCGTAACCGCCGCCGCTTTGTCGGGGAGCGTCGAAGCCACGGACTTCGGCATGCGCAACCTCAAAGGAGTACGCGTATGTACCGACGAAGCCAGTGTGCAAGCGCAAGACAACACGGAATTGCAGCACGCGCTCCTTGTGGAGATGCGCCGACAACTACGTGTTGGCACTGTGTCGTCCGTGGAAGGAGCCTGCCAAACCCGTCGAGATGCTGTTCACCTCATCGTGGACGTCGACTATCAAATCAAGTCGGCTTTCTCGACCGAGATCGAGCTTTTCAACCGCAACCTCGCGGGATTCGCCGACGCTCTCAAAGTGTATCAGCGAGGAAGTTTCGGTGTCACGGAGGACGAGGAAACACTCATGGAATTTGTCATGTCCGAGTTCGATGAGTTCGTGATGGACTGGCGCGAACAAAACGATTTGCCCACGACTCGGTCGAATCGGCAAACGTAAGACGAACCGATGAAGGGTTCTAATTCAATGTACGCTTGTCTTGCCGCCTTCGTCCTGTGTTCGTTGGCATAAGCAACAAGCCATTTGTCGAAAAGTGAATTTATAGGGGCGACAGACTCTATCTGTCCGCGCACTTGACACCTTTCAGTACCACGAATGGAGATTGTTATGAGGATGTGGCCGCTTTTTGTCTGCTGCAGCATTGCCATCACGCCCGCGGCCGTCGCTGGTGGAGCGGGCGCTCCCGTCGGGGCGTTGAACTTGTCCACCATCGAACGCATGACGCCCGCTCAACTTCAGCGCCTGAGCCTCAACCAAATCGATGACTTGACGACCGTCGCAGGTGCCAGCATCGATCAGTTCCTCAAGACCATGCTCGTGGGGCCGTTGCCCGGCCCGGTCTGGCCCAGCGCCGATTACACCCTGTACTACTCGGCCATGCTTTCGTCCGACGCGTGGATCAACAGCGACTACAAAAAAGACGCCGGAGCGGACTTGACCAGCAACGGCTGCGCCTTCCCGGTCGCGGCGGCGTACCAGAAGACGTTTGGCGCCAACGCCTGCCGCCACCAGAACTTTGGCTACCGCAATGTCGCACAGTACCACCGAACGCACACCGAAGCTGTCCGCAAGGTGCTGGACATGCGCTTCTTGCTGGACATGTACGTTCAGTGCTTGGATGAAAGCACGTCACCGGCGGGTCGGCTGGCGTGTGAGCGAGCGGCGGTGGCGGCGTACGTACAGGCGCGGACGCTGGGGACCAGGGTCTTCGACGCGGTTCAAGCGCGCTACAGCAACCCGTAAGCACAGAGGTGAACGGTTTGGAGCACCCTCGGTCGGGTGCTCCATCTGAATGACTTGGGCTGCCTTGATCGTCATGGCGTTTGTGGAACGCGACGAATCGTTGATAACGCGGAGCGTGCGAGCAGCAAGCATTCCAAGTGATGCAGCTCTTGAGAAGGCGTCGCGGTACGAATCGCACCTCGAGCGGCAGTCGTACAAGGGCTGCACGAACTCGAAGTCGGGCAGCGGGCCAAGCGTCGCCCTTCGCGCACGAATCGGGCGTGGTCGGCCCCTTCTGGAGTCCAGGGGAATGCCGTCAACGTTGACCTCGCCGCCTTGTGCTATGAGAGCGAACGGTGGGGGAGCCGCTCCAGCTTCCCGCTGGCTCCTTGGAACGCCGCTCGACGCCGAAGGATGAAGGCGACGTCTGCAAGTGGATACAAGCTGTAAGACTGCCGTTGTGGTACAACGGTCGCGTGAAGTCCTGATGCTCGCAGAAGCCCCACCGCGTCAAGACAGCCCGGAGCCGCAAGCTCCGGGCACGCCTTGGTTGCTGCGCTGGGACCGCATTGCCCGGCAACGTGCCAAGGGAGCGCCGATCAAGCACACCGCGGCGCAAGCGTACCAGCTCGCTGCCCCGCTGGCCTTGGAGTGGGCGTCCGTGCGTGACACGGAGGACGAGGCGACCTTCCTGATCGAGGGCGGCAAGGCCACGCGAGCGCTCAACATGCCGTCTCGGCTGTGGGTGTGGTACTGGACGGAGAGCCTCGCTCCGATGGTGTTCGACGACCTCGACGTGCTGGAACGCCGACTCACGGATCCGCCCCTCCTCAACCCCAGGGGCATCCGACGACTGCTGGCAGAGGCGGACGGCGAGGTGGGGTGCGCGGTGCTGCAAGCGGCGATGTGGGCGACGAACGTGCGCTGGGCGATGCTGCGGAGCGTGCAGAGCATCCCCGACTTGGAGCGCATGGTGCTCGAAGAGGGGCCGCCCAGTGAGGACAGCACCTTGTACTGGACGCAGCTCCTCGGCTTCGCACAGCAGCAACATACCGTTCCGAGACGGTGAATCGATGCCATTTTGGAGCCTCACTACCGCCACGTAATTGAGGTGAAGCGATACGGCGTTCCTCGGCGAGTCTCCGGTTCTCGACCTCCATGGGGCCGAAGGCGGCATGCCGCCGTTTGCGATTATAAAAAGCCTCGATGTCTCCGAGGATCACATGCCGACGGGCGGCGTCATCTCCTCGAGGTCGTCCTCGTGAAGGGCATCGAAATGAACGGATTGACGCTCGACGCGAGCCAAAGGAAACGGGATTAACCATCGCGTTCCTTGAGGGGAGATCACGATCAGGTAGCGAGGAGTTGATTGGTTCGTGGAGAATAGCCCTCCATGGACGACGCCAACCTTCATTCTCATCGTCAGGTACGCTGGCAATCCCCAAGGACTCGATCCTTCTCCAAGCCAGGAAGACGTGTGGCTCCGCTCGATCAAGTTGTCCATCCGGCTTGACGTCATTGTCTGTCCTCGCGTCTCTGAGCCCACGTTTCAGTCCGTCGAACGATTCTGGGGAGTGGAGGAGGGCATGGCGATCTGAAAGGCGTCGTAGAACGCTTTGGACACGGTGGATGCCGTGCTGGACGCGACGGGAAACCAGCCTCGCTTGATCAGTACCCGGACGTTCACGCCTTCGATGTGCCGACCGTACACTTGGAGGTGCACGCGGAATCCGGCACGTACGAGCTTCTCGTGCATGAGTTTCTCGGTGATGGAAAGGTCATCCCAGAAAGCCGGATGTGGTCTGGGTTGCAGTCGCATGAATCAGTGTGCGCTTCCAGGGGCGGCAACATTCGCTTGCAGCCTTCTTTGTGGCGTCCCTGTGAAGTGCTCGACGAGCAGGACCGCTTCTCCCAAGCTCCAGCGGGGTCTCGAAGCTCCTTCTTGCACCGTCACCCTGATAGCCTTTCATGCCCTTTGACGTCCCTTGAGCGCGGGAGCGATTGGACACGCGAACGCATCGAAGCCACCTCGCCTCATCTGCTCGTTCGAACGGTAGGGCGGGGGTGTAACGTGACGGCGAAGGACTTATGAACCCCAGCTTTGCCACCGTCATCGCCGCCGCTTTGATCGCCTCCATGGCGGACGCGCAAAACGACTGCGACGGTGACTTGTCGGATTTCGACGCGGTGTACTGCTCCCAGAAGTTGGCCGTGCAAGCTGACAAGAACCTCAACGCGGTCTACCGAAAGCTCGTTACAGCGTTGACGGTGAGCGCTCGCGGCACGTGACGCGCTTATCAGCGTGCGTGGATCGTGCGGCGAGACGCTCGAAGCGTGCTGACGCGTGACGGCTTAGAGTACGTGTGGATCGACCGCGCGACGGACTTGACGGTGTCACGCACGAACAAGCTCGACGACCGCTCGCGCGAGTGTCTCAGCAGCGGTTGTTGCGGGCGTCTCAGCGAAGCAGACGCCTGCAACAACTCCATCATCTCCGGCAGGCCGAGCAAGGACACCAGGCCCGGCTGGGCGCCTCGGTTGCCGCGCTTGAATGTACAACCTCTCATCTTTTGACGGGCCCTTGACGCTCGCTCGTGAATACTGCGGCGTCTCATCAACCAAAGGAGTGTTGTTCATGGTCTTACACCCGCGTCAAGGTTCTCTCCGTCTTGCCTCCAGTCTTGGCCTCGTCACGTTGGGTCTCGTCGCGTGCAGCCCCAGCGGTTCCACCCCGCCTCCCCCCACCTTTACTGCCGTCACGAGCACGAACGACTCGGGCGCGGGAAGCCTTCGCACGCTCCTCACGACCGCCAAGAGCGGGGACACGCTTCGCTTCACGACAAGCGGCACCGTGACCCTGGCGGCGCCACTCGTGCTCGACAAGAACGTGACGATCGAAGCCGACGAAGGCGTGAACGTCGTGTTGCGCGCGGCCGGACAAGTATTGAGTGTGAACGCGAACACCACGGCGCGCGTTCGTCGCCTCATCCTGAGCGGCGCGAACGCCGCGCCGCTCGCCGCGCAGCAAGTCGTCGCGCCTCGCTTGGGCGGCGTCATCTCGAACGAAGGCAACCTCACCCTCGACACGGTCACCGTCACGAACGGACGGGCGACGGGCGGCGGCGGCATCTGGAACAAAGCCAACGCCACGCTGGAACTCGTCAACGTCACGATCAGCAACAACGCGGCCGAGTTGCTTTCGAACTCCGCCGACCCGGCGAATCTCGGGCAGGGTGGCGGTATCCTCAACGACGGCGCCGTGCGGTTGCAAAGCGGAACGATGTCGAACAACACGGCGACCGTGGCGGGCGGCGGCATCTTCAACCGTGGCGCCGGGACGTTCACGCGCACGGGCGGCACCGTCGCGAACAACACGCCCGATCAAATCAACCCCGATCCTGCCTTGACCGAGCGTGATTTCGTGTGGCCGAGCGACTGGACGGTCAGCAGCCCCGGCGAAGCGCGTCGAGGTGGCACGCTTCGCCAAAGCATCACCTCCAATTACCTGACCGCCAATCCTTTCACGGCGGCGGACGCTCTTTCCATTCCTTCCCAACTCGGCAGCGCCGGGCTTCTCGTTCAAGATCCACGCACGGGCGACTTCGTGCCGTACATGGCGCAGAGTTACACGGTGTCGAGCGACGGCCTCACGTGGGATTTCAAATTGCGGCCCGACTTGAAGTTCTCGGACGGCTCTCCGATCACTCCCGACGACTTCGTCTCGACGGTTCGAATTCATCAGGACGAAGCGGTCGGCTCGAGCGCCCGCTTGACCTTCACGGGCGTGACGATTTCGAAGACCGGCTCGGACACCTTGCGCGTCGTCTTCGCCACGCGGTCGGCGTCCACGCCTTCGCGCCTGTCGTTCACTCCGTGGCCCGACAAAATCTTCGGGTCCGCTTACCGTTCGGGCGGCGCGAACGCCGTGAAAGCCTTGTGGCCTCTCACCGTGGATCCCGCCACGGTCGTTTCACCCGGACCGTTCAAGCTCGCGACCATCAGCGCGGGAGGGGCGGGCGCCACCTTCGTTCGGAACGACTTCTTCGGCGAGTGGAACGTGGATTCCGCGAACAACCCGCTTCCGTACCTCGATGGCGTCACCGTTTCCAAAAGCGCGACTTCACCGCTCGACGACTTCCTGGCCGATCGTATCGACCTCATCGGCCTCGGCTCTTCACAGCTCGACGCGGTGCGCGGTCAAGCGGGGATCGTCCTCAAAGAGAATTACAGCGCGCAAGCGGCGAGCACGTGGATCACGTTCAACATGAACCGCGCGTCCGACCCTGAAAAGCAGCGCCTCTTCCGAGACGTGAACTTCCGTCGAGCGATGAGCCACCTCGTGAACCGAGCACGAATCATCCAGGAGGTGTTCGGTGGTGCGGCCGAACCCGTGTACACGTCCGTCTACCCCATCTTCGACGAGTGGATTTCACCGACGGCCTCGAAGTACGACTTCAACGTCGACGAAGCCAAGCGTCTGCTCGCCACGCTCGGCTACGACCGGATGAACGCCGAAGGCTTCTTGACGAACGCGCAAGGGCGCGTCCTCGAATTCGATCTTGAGACGAACCCTGGCCAGCGTGAAGCGCTCGTTCGCATTTTCGCCGAGGGCGCGCGCTTGGCGGGAGTGAAGGTCAACCAGAAGATCATCGACTTCAACATCCTCGGGCAGCACTTGACCTCGACGGGCGACGACCGACCCTTCGACGCGATTCTGCTCGGCCTTTCGGGTGGGAACGATACCTGGCCGGTCGGGGGAGTCAACGTGACGCCGTGCACCGGCAACCTGCACGCCTTCAATCGCTCGGGTGCGTGCTTGTTCGATTGGGAACGTGAAGCTGAACGCTTGTACCTGGAGGGAGACGCTGAACTCAACTCCGTGCGGCGCCGACAAATCGGATACCAACTTCAGGACCTCGAGTCGAGTCAGCAGCCGTTCATTTACCTCGCGGCGCCCAAGGCGAGCGTCGCGTGGCGTTCACGCGTGCGCGGCGAGCTGCCCGAACGTCTCGCGAACGCGTACAACGGCACGCGCTTCTTGCCCCTCACTTGGATTGGCAACTGAAGACCTCCGATGGAACGCTCGCGAGCGTCCACAACACGTGAAGCATTGAGGTTGCCTTCTTCCACTCGATAAGGTCGAGTGGAAGAAGGCAACCTTCGCGTCGGCATCGTCGAGTCATGGAAGCATGACCTTGGGAAGCCGAAAATCTCGTCCTACGCGTTTGCTCCACCGACTTGAGCGAGCGGCGTCCGGTTCACCTCGGGTGGGGAGGACCACGAGCGGAGCTCGGCTTCGTTCGTGCCGCGCTTCGCGTGTTGACGGCAATTCACCATGGCCGACATCGCGGATGAACGTCGCGCTTCGCCTCGGCGAGCACGTCAGGGGGCACGCCGGCTTACGTTTGGTGGCGCTTCTCTCATCTTTTGACATCGGCTTGACGGCCCTTCTCGCATACTGCGGCGTCTCGTCGATCAAAGGAGAACTGCACGTGCTTACACGCAACACCTTCAGGGATCTTCGTCGTGCCGTCGGCTTGTCGCTCGTCACGCTCGCGCTGGCTGCTTGCGGACCGGGCGTGACCACGCCGCCCCCACCCACGTTCACGGGCGTCACGAGCAGCAACGACGCTGGCGCGGGAAGCTTGCGAGACACGATCGCGAATGCCAAGGACGGCGACGTGCTGCGCTTCACGTCCAGCGGCACGGTAGACCTTCAAACCTCGGTCGTCGTGACGAAGGACGTCACGATCGAGGTGCAAGAAGGCGCGAACGTCACGCTTCGCCACACGAACGGCCCCGTGCTCGACGTGCGTGAAGGCGCGGTCGTCACCTTGCGCGGCCTCACCCTCGACGGCGGTGGAAGCGCCACGCCGTTGCAGACTCCGCCTTACAGACTCGGCGGGTTGATCGTCAACGCGGGCACCCTCACCATCGAAAGCGGCACGACCCTCACGGGAGGACGCGCCAATGGCGGCGGCGCCATTTACAACAAAGCGGGCGCCACCTTGACGCTCCGCGGCGGCACGATCAAGAACAACACCGCCAGCAACCTCGGCAGCGGCTCGGACCTCGGCGACGGCGACGGAGGCGCGATCTTCAACGAAGGTACGTTCACCATGACGGGCGGCGAAATTTCCGGGAATGAAAGCTTCGCCACGGGTGCGGTCATCAACGAGGGAACGTTCACCTTGTCCGGCGGCGTCATCGAAAACAACCGATGCACGCGACCCAACGACGACACGGCGCGTGGTTGCGGCGGTGGCGGCGTGTTCAACGAAGGCACTTTCGTGATGGAAGGCGGAACCATTCGCGGTAACCGTTCCACGCAGTTCGGCGCGGGCGTCGCGAATTACGGACCCAATCCCCCTCCGTCGTTCACGTTGCGGGGCGGCACGATCGAGAACAACGCCATCGACCCCTTGCCTTCGACGGGCACGCGCGCACCTCGCGATCCGTTCGGCGGCGGCGTCGCGTCGGGCGGCGTCTTGGTGATGGAGAACGGCACGGTGCGCGGCAACTCGGCCGCGCAAGGACGTGGTGGCGGTCTCGCCGTCGAGGGTGCGTCCGCCGAGATTCGCGGCGGCGTCATCGAGAACAACACGGCCGCCGCCGCCGGTGGCATCTTTTTCGTCGACGCCGAGGCGCGCGCGGGCGTACGCACGATTTCAGGGGGAACGATTCGTGGCAACGTCGTCACCGGACGACCTGCGAACGGCACCCTCTCGTTGCTCACGCCGAACGGAGCCGGCATCGCGATCTTCCAAGCGAACGTCACGATGTCGGGCGGCACGATCGAGAACAACACGGGTGCCATCAACGGCGGGGGTGTGCGCGTGTTCAGCCCGAGCACGTTCACGCTGTCGGGTGGAACGATTCGCGGTCACACGGCCGAGCGTGGTGCGGGCGTGCAATCCGACGGCACCTTCACGATGACGGGCGGTCGCATCGAGAACAACACCGCGAGCGTCACGGGCGGCGGCGTCGCGAACGCAGGCACCTTCGCGTTGCAAAACGGCACGATCACGGGCAACACGGTTGGCGCGGCGCAAGGCAACGAAGGAGCGGGCGGCGTGCGCACTTACGCGGGCACAACCTTCACGATGAGCGGCGGCACGATCTCGAACAACACCGCGCGGCGAGGCGGCGGCGTCGTGGGAGACGGTCCCTTCCAAACGTCCACGGCGGCGCAGGTGAAGATCACCGGGGGCGCGATCACGGGCAACACCGCGACCGTGAACGGCGGCGGCGTGAACGCCTTCAACCTCGACTTGACCGGTGGAACGATCTCGAACAACACCGCGCGAGACGCGGGCGGCGTCGACATCACGGGGGCGTCACAAGCTCAGAACATCGCGAGCTTCTCGTTCTCGGGAGGCACGATTTCCGGTAACACGGCGCGTTTCGGCGGTGGCGTGCGCTTGATCGACGCGACGGCCACCATGAGCGGTACGGCCGTCGTGAGCGGAAATCGCACGGTCGCGCCGAGCGGTGAGACGGGCGCCGCGGGCGGCTTCCAAGTCAACAACTCGACCTTCACCTTGGCGGGCGGCACGATCGAAAGCAACGCCTCGGACTTCGGCGGGGGCCTCGACGTGTTCGGCGCGGCGCCGTTCACGATGACGGGCGGCACGATTCGGGGCAACACGACCACGCGAAATGGCGCTGGGATCAGCTTGGGAACGACGGGTGTCGTGCGCCTGTCGGGCGGCACGATCGAGAACAACGCCGCGTCCGATGTGGGCGGCGGCTTCATCGCGTACGCGAGCGATGGACGCACGATCAACATCACGTTGAGCGACACCCTCGCGATCAAGAACAACACCAGCCGCTTTTGCGGAGCGGGCGCACACGCGAACGCCGCGCAAACAGGCGCGGTGAACATCACGATGACAGGCGGCACCATTTCCGGCAATGGATCGCAAGAGACGGGCGGCGGCATGTGCTTTCTCACGAACGCACGGCTCGCACTTTCGGGCGGGTCGATCACGGGCAATACGGCGGCCACGAACGGCGGCGGTCTCTTCTTCGGCAACGGCAGCCGCTTCAATCGTACGGGCGGCACGGTGAGCGGCAACACGCCCAATGACGTCTTCCCGGGGCCGTAACACCTCGTGGGCGAGCGTACGCTCGCCCCGCGCCTCAAGGCAAGCGCGTCGCCTTGAGGCGCTCGTACCACTGAGGAACGGTCGGGTCGCTCGATACCACGCCGCGCACGTTCTCCTCGGCGTTCACGGCCCACTGCAACGGGTCGATCGTCAACGCCGCCGCCGCCCACTCGAACTTCACGTTGCCGTTGTCCGTGAGCGGCAACAATTCCTGCGAGATTCGCAGCGCGCGCTCGGCTTCGTGCGACTCGCCCATCCAATGCAACGCCAGCGCGCTGCACGTCCACGACGTCGCCGCGCCGGTCACGTTCACGCTTTCACGTTGCGGCGCGAACGCCTCGAACGCCGTTTCGAAGTCGCGCCGCAGCAAATGCGAAAAGCCGAGGGCGTTCACGAGGTGCGACGAGAAGGTGGGCGCGCCGTACATGAGGCCGTCACGCGCCAGCGACAAACTGCGCTGCGGATCGCCCGTGATGTTGAAGTGCCACAGCATGAACGAAATGACTTGCGGCAGCACGAACGGATCGTCGTGCTGCCGCGCGGCCTGCAACGCCAACTCGTGCCAGTGACGCGCCGCGCGGTACTGCTGCGTGGCGTCTCCGACGCGCGCCAAAATCGCGTACAACATCGCCGGTGAGTCGAGCGCGGGCAAAGTTCGCAGCGCGCCGCGCGCGATGCTCGCAGCGCGGTCGTGCACGCCCAGGATGACGTTGCTGTACGCCGCCGTGAAAGCCACTTCACTCGTCGGTTCGTCCACGAGGGTGAGGGCGCGCTCGGCGAGGTGTCGTCCGCGGTGGTACTGCCCTTGATCGATGGCGAGGTTTGCCAGGACGTCCATCGCGAGCGCCGCCGTCAATCCTTTGGAGTGCCGCTGCAGAATCTGCCGCGCGATGCTTTCAGCGCCCGCATGGTCACGAAGGCGATAGGTGCTCAGCACATCTTGACTCCACGCGGTGGCGTCCAGCGGACGACGTGGTAAGAACGCCACGGTCACGGCGCGTCCCAAGTGATCGAGGAGGGACGTTCGGTACGCGCGTTGTTCCTCGCTGTTCGCGGCGTCTTGACGTTCGCGGCGTTCTTGCGCCGTCAACCACAAGTCGTGCGCGGTGCGCTGCATGGCCCGCAGCAGTTCCTCGTCGGACGGTCCACGCCGAGCGTTTTGAAACGCCGTCCAATGCGTGAGCACCTGCGGATGGTGCGGTGCGAGATGAAACGCTTGACGCAACAGCACCTCGGCTTCGGGCAAGGAAGCGGCGGCCGCGTGCGCGAGCAAGGCTTGCAAGTGCTCTTCGAACAAGCGTGACTCCGTCACGTCCGCCCATTCCAACCACGCTTCCGTGCCAACGTGACGGTAGCCGGACATGAACTCCTGCCAATACGACACGAGCGCGCTCGTTTCACGGGGAGGATGACGCACGTCCACGTGGACACGTGTAACGTCGAGCGCGAGGTGATCGCGTTCGATCTGCAAGACGTCCTCGTGCGGACCGAGCGCTTTTCTCAGTTCGGACAGCGCCGTTCGTAGACTTTGCAGCGTTCGCTTCGTGTCGCCAAACCAAATGAGGTCGGCGAGTCGCGACCGTGTCGAAGGCCCGTCGAGCGCGAGGATGGCCAGCAAGCGCAGCATGCCTTTCCCGACCGTGACGTCATGCTCACCCATCATCAAGCGTGGCCGCCCGAGAAGATGCAGTCGAAGAACTTCGGCACGGGTCGAGGTCGGTGGACTGGAAGCAACTTCAGGCACGGGAGAGGCTCCTCCTTGATTTTATAGGCACCCAGCGTCCGATCGTATGTGGACGCGGGTGGCCGCACGAACGTAGACCAACGGTGCTCGCATCACTTCTCGACCCGTGCCGCGCGTCGACAGACTCTCGTCGAAGAGCACAAGACATGTTGAAGTGTGCCAACGAAAGCGTCAAAACAGCGTCAAAACATGAGAATGCACGCGCGCTTTATAGATTGGGCACGGATTCGAGTGCGCGAGGCGGGCAGCCAGGTCGACCTGCCGAACGTGCTGCCACGCCATCGTCGACCTCGCCTTCGACTCCGCTGACGACCTCGTCGAAGCTGCCCGGCACGTTGCACTTCACGTCCGTCCACGCCAACTCAACCCGATATGTCACGACAGGCGAACCAGGAACGAGGCGTTCAGCGCGAGAAGAACCTTGAGGGGCGAGACGAGCCGGTCTTCACGCTTCGGCGAGATCACGTGGTCCTTGGGCGTGCGACAGGGCGACTCGCGAGAGAGCACAATAGAACTCTGGTGGAGCCCAGCCTGCTCACGGTTCCGCCAAGCAGGAGAGGAGGCACGAAGTCATGCCGTCCACACCTTCGCCCCCCGAAGTTCGTCGCCGCGTCCTCGCATGAACCCGCAGCTCGCCGATCTCGCCGTGCGGATGCGCGCCCTGACGGCACGTCGAAGCGGCCTTGCGGTGGGCCTGTGGGGAGAGCCGGGGATCGGCAAGACGCACGCGGCCCGAAATCTGCTGCTCGGCACGCCCTGTCGTAGCTTGAGCGTGCCCGCGGCCACCTCACCGGCAGAATTGGCGCGGAGCCTGCACCGACCGGCGCGGTTGCCCGCGTGGGTGAGGCGGGTACTCGAACGGCTGGAAGCGGGCGAAGAGCTGGAGAATGCCCGCGCGGTGGACACCTTGGGAGCGGCCTTGGCAGCGCTTTCTCCCTTCGTGCTGCACTTGGAGGACCTGCACGAGGCCGACTCGGGGGGGCAGCGCCGAGTGGCCTCGCTGGCCTCGCTGATCAGGCGCGCCCGCGGTGTGGGGCTGCTGGTGACCAGCCGCGTCCCGCCTCCCGAAGAATTGGAACCGTTGAGGCTCTGGCCTCTGGATCGACCGGAATCCGACGCGCTGTTGGAGGCCGAGGCCGCCTCCGCGTTGCCCGCCGAGGCGCGAGCGTGGCTGTTCGGGCACGCGGCGGGCAATCCCCTCTTCACCTTGGAGTATTTCCGATTGCTGGCGCGCCAGGGACACCTCTGGAACGACGGTCACCGCTGGCACTGGCGCGCTCCTCAGGGCGATCCCACGCCCGTGATGGTCGAAGCGCTGATCGAGCAGGCCGTGCTGAACGCCAGCGCCCTGCCGACACTCGCCGAGGTGATCGCGTGCAGGGCGCTGCTCCCGGTCGGCGCGGACCGCGCCTTGCTCGTCGTACTGACGGGTTTGACTCAGGAGGCGTTGACCGAGGCGGAACGCGAGTTGGAGCGGCAAGCCGTCTTCTCGGGAGGCGAGTTCACCCACCCGCTGTACCGCGAGACGGCGCTCAGGACGCTGCTGCCCCAACGCCGCCGCCGACTGGCTCGGCGGGCCCTGGCGGCGTTCGGGCACGACTTGCCAGCCGCGAGCCGTTTCGTGGAGGCGGCGGAGCTGGACTCGGAGGCCGCGCAGGACTGGCTGCTGAGGGCGGCGGACCAGCGCGGCGCGGCAGGCGACGAGGTGGGAGCCGCTCGGCTCTGGGCGCGCAGCTTGCGCTACGCGACCCCCGAAGTGGCCGCCCGCAGGGCGCTGGCGGCGGCGTCCCGACTCAAAGAGGTCGACGTGCCGGAGGCGACACGCCTCGCCGAGCAGGCCGTGCAGGCACCTCGGCAGCGCAGCGAGGCCCTCTGGCTGCTGTCCGAATTGCTGGCGGCTCAAGGCCGTGGCACCTTGGCCGAGCAGCGGCTGATGCAGTTGCCTTCCGGCGAGCGCGAGGGAAACGCGTTCTGGGCGCGCGTGCTGACGCTGCGCGCCCAGAACAACGGGCGTCTGCTGGAGTTGCTCGATGAGCACCCCGGCGTCCTCGCCCACGCTGACCCGAGCACCGCCTGTCAAGTCGGCCGCTCACTGGCTTACTGCGGTCGGGCCACCGAGGCCGAAGCGGTCGCTCGGCATCTGCTCGCCCGACCGGGCGACGATCCCGGCGCGCGGATCATGGGCCTCAAGGTGCTGTCAGTGGTGGCGCAAGTTCGAGCCGACTTCACGGCGATGGAGCGGCTGGAACGCGAGGTGCTGGATTTGGTGCGGCCCACTGGGAATCTACGCCTGATCGACGCCGCGCTGTTCAACCGCGCGATGGCCTTGGGTACGCTGGGGCGCTACCGCGAGCAGACCGCCTGCTTGGAAGAAGCGCTGAAGGTGTGTCAGGACCTCGGCGATCCGACCGCCTCGGCGATCGCGCAAGTCGCGCTCGGCAGTGCGCTGAGCGAGGCGGGCGAGTACCAGCAGGCCGAGACGCTGCTTCAAGACGCCCGCTCCTTCTTGGAGAGCTTGGACGTGAGCGGTTATCTGGTGGACTGCGAGTGCGCCCTGAGCGCGCTGTATCAAGCGTGGCAGCCGCCCCACGGCCGAGTGCTGGCGACCCGTTACGCTCGGGCCGCCCTGTCCCACGCCCAAGAGTTCAACGATTCGCGCTCGCTGGCCGAGAGCCTGCCGGTCGCCGCGCTCGCCGAGTCTTGGGCGGGTCAGCCCACGTCGGCGTTGGCGCTGGCCGATCAAGCGGACGCGCTCGCCAACCAGCTGGACATGCCGCAGATGAGCCGAGCCGCTCACGCGGCCCGTGGGGTCGCCCTGATCGCCCTCGGTCGTCCGGACGAAGGAGCCGAAGCCCTGCGAGCGGCCGAGCGGTTGGCGCGAGACATGGGCGATCTGCTCGCCGCGCACCGCACCGGCCTGCAACTCGACCGCTTGCACGGCGACTTGGCGTCTGCCAGGAAGCGGCTGACGTGGTTCGAACGACGGGGACTGGGAGCAGGCGCCGATCTGGCGCGGCGATTGTTCCCGGACTTGAAGCCGACGCCCGAGCGAGGCGCGCCTCGCTCGAAAGAATCGATCCACGGTCATCCTGCCCAGGAGAGCTTGCCCGCTCCTCTTCGGCTCGAAGCCCTCGGCACCCTGCGCTGCGGCGTTGCGGGTCAACCGAGGTTGGTGAGGGGGCACAAGCGCCGCGAGTTGCTGGCTTGCTTGCTGGAAGCCCGCCTGGCGGGCCGCTCGGAAGTGACGCGGCTTGGGCTGCTCGACTTGCTGTACCCCAGCCACGACGAGCAGTTGGCGAGCGCCGCGCTGCGCGACATGGTGCATCACCTGCGCGCCGAGTGCGGCCCTCACCTGATCCTGACCACGCCCGGCGGTTACGCGCTCGGCCAAGTCAGCAGCGACGCCGAGGACTTCCTGCGAACAGGCGACACGCGCCTGTGGCGCGGAGTGTACCTGGCCAGTGAAGGCGCGGACCACGGGGACGACACGGTGAGGAGCGCGCTCTGCTTGGCGCTCGGCGAGCGGGCGGAAGCGTTGCTCACGAGCGACCCTGCCGAGGCGGCGCGGCTGGGCCGCCTGCTGCTGGCCGCCGATCCTTACGACCATACCGCCCTCGGCGTCACGCTGAACGCGTTGCGTGCGCTTCACAACCACCGCGGCCTGACCCAGACGTACGGGCAGGCCCGAGCGCGTCTGCTGGAGGTCGGCGAGCGACTGCCGGAGCACTGGGCCGATTACCTGGCCGTCAGAAGCGGCGGAACACCGTGACCGTCTGACGGGCGTCTCACAGCGTCGCCTTCACAGTGAGCGTGAAGGAGGCGGCGCCTGTGGAAGACGGGAAGGGGAAGAACGCGGCGAAGAGCGACGAAAGGTTGGCCTACCGCCTGTGCCCACGCTGCCTGCGGGCCGTTCCCGCCACCTCGGGCGAACGGTACTGCGTCAACGACGGCGTGCGACTGCTCGAAGCGTGCCCTCGGTGCGGCGCGCCCATCGCCTCGCCTTACGCCCGCTTCTGTCCGCGCTGCGGCGCGCCGCTGGCCGAGAACGGCTCGGCCTTGACGTCCAGGTCCTCTCAACCCACGTCCCAGGAGGAACCGTGAACCGTTCGACTTCCCTGAAATCAAGCTTGATCGTCTTGCTGTGCGCCGGACTTGCCTCCGCGCAAGAACGCGTCGGCAGCCACTCGCAGCCGCTGACCGTCAAGAACGTGCGCCTCTGGACCCAGAATGGCAACACCGTGCCGGTGTGCTGGGAAACACCAGGCTACGCCCGTGAAAAGGCCATCGTGCAAGCGGCCGTCATCAGCACTTGGCAGTGGCACGCCAAGGTCAACTTCACCGGTTGGGGAGCCTGCCCGACGGGCGGCATCGGCGGCAGTGCCACGGTGAAACAGGTGCGGGTGCGCATCACGGCGCAAGGCACCGCGAACGCGGGAGCCGGAGGCTCGGCGCGGCTGGGCATGGACGCCCTCAGCAGCGCCAACGACAACGATCCGGGCGTCTCGCTGTCGTTCAACCCTGACGGCAGCGCGAATCGGGGACGCGTCGAGTACGTCGGCGTTCACGAGTTCGGCCACGTGCTGGGATTCGTTCACGAGCAGGACACCCCCGGCAACCCTGAAGGACCGGCTCGTTGCGCCAGTCCAGGCAACGAACCGAATTCGACGTCCCTCACCGCTTACGACCGCGATTCAATCATGAATTACTGCAACCGCGACGGCAATATGACCGGCAACCTCACCGACATCGACATTCAAGGAGTGCAGGCCGTGTACGGCGTCCGCTTTCCGAACCTCGCGGCACGAAACACCTGCGCTTCGGCCCTCACTCGGCAGACCGCCTCGGTCGCCTGGGCTTGGAACGACGGCAGCAACCAAGCTTCCATCGCCCTCTTTCCATCGTCAGGAACGAAGTTCACCGACCGCGCCGTGCTGAGTTCACGTGACGGCGGGTGGGGCGACTCGGTGAAGTGGTTCGCCGGTGATTTCAACGCCGACGGCAAAAGCGACATCGGAGCGGCGTGGAACAACGGCGGTCACGCCACCCTCACGATGCGGCTGTCCACTGGCAGCGCTCTTCGTCAAGCGCACTGGCTGATCGAAGCGGGAGGCTGGATCGACACCACCATCTACTTGCCGGGTGACTTCAACGGCGACGGCAAAACCGACGTGGCCGGCGTGTGGAACAACGCCGGCAAGGTCTCCATCGCGGTCTTCTTGTCGGACGGCCAGAAATTCACAGGTTGGACGCAGTGGAGCGACCGTGACGGTGGTTGGGCGGAGACGGTGAAGTGGTTCGCCGGAGACTTCGACGGTGACGGCAAAAGTGACATCGGCGCCGCCTGGAACAACGGTGGCCGCACCACCCTGACCGTCCGCGCCTCGACCGGCAGAAGTTTTGTCGCCGCTCACTGGCTGACCGACGCGGGCCGCTGGACGGACACCGCCGCCTTTGTCGCGGGCGATTTCAACGGTGATGGTCGTGCCGACGTGGCGCGGCTGTGGAATGACCTCGGCAACAACTCCACCGACGTCACGTTGTCGAACGGCAGGGCCTTTCAGGGCGCTTCGGCTTGGAGTACGCGCGACGGCGGTTGGATTCAGGGAGCGGCCGTCAAATGGATCGCGGGCGATTTCAACGGTGACGGCAAAACCGATATTGGCGCGGCCTGGAACGATCAGCAACTGAACACCCTGACGATCCGCGCCTCCACCGGAAGCAGCTTTGCCCCCGCCCACTGGGCAGTTCGCGCCGGCGGCTGGCGTGACTCGGCCGCTTGGTGTGCCGGGCACTTCCAATAGCCTGCGCCGAAACCATCCCGCAGGGAAGCGCGGGTGTTCGACCGCGCTTCCCTGCCTCCCGAAGGAGACCCATGTCCGCTGCCCCATTGTCTCGTTGGCTGACTGCCTTGTTGCTGAGCGTCTGGACGGGTGAAGCCGTCGCTCAGCAGGCTCCTTCCGAACCCGCGTCCCGTTCCACGCTGCTGGGATTGCCCCTTTCCGATGCCCCGCGGCGCTTGACCAGCGGCGCCGGCTACGTGGCCGAGATCGCCCAGATGAACAAGGGCGCCCTCTCTTGGACGTTGGGCCCGTGCCGCCGTTATGAGCTGTTGTACTGGACGACCGCCCTCAAGGTTCAGCCCTCCGTGGCGCTCGCCCATTTCAAGGCCGCGGTCCACGCGGCAGGCTGGAAACAAACGACGGTCGCGGACTTCACGCCGCTCGGAGGGCTGGAGGCGTTCGTGCTCAGCAAGGACGGCCGGCGGGTGCTCGCTTCGGTGGTGCTCGGCCGTGGCCCCAGCCTCTCGCTGTGCGAACTGCCGCGCTAACTCCACGCCTGCGCTCGCTCCTCGCGAGGAGGTGACGACCACCAAGGCGCTGGCCCTGCTTCCCGTGACCTTCCCGTGCTGACCGCGTATTTCCGCTCACCCGCCTCGACCAGCAGATCGACCATGGGACGCCGACGCTCGGCGCCTTCCTGAGCTCGGTCGTAGCGCCCGCCATCCTCGCCCACCTTGCCGCCCTCATCCAAAGAAGCGCCGGGAGTCCCCATGAAAAAGATCACCCTGCTTGTCTCCGCCCTGCTCGTCCCCGCCTTGCTCGGCACCGTCGCCCTCGCGGCAAGTCCGACCTACAGCGTGATCGTGAACGGGCAGGTGGCCCCCGATCAGGCCATCGTGATCGGCGGCAAGACCTACGTGCCGCTCACGGCCCTGAAGCTGCTGGGCGTGAGTTCGAGTCTGAAGGGCAGTACCCTCACGCTGGGAGCACAGAACGCCGCGGCAATCGCGCCCGGTGGAGCCAATCAGCGCGCCTCGCTGGAAGGCTGCGTCGGCGAGACGCTCTTCAACGGCGTCTGGCGGATGACGGTGAGGAAGGTGGAGGCCATCGGGCCCGACGTCGGGCTCGGGCCCGGCTGGGGCGTCACCGTCGAACTCAGGAACGGCACGACGACCAAGACGAACTTGCACGACACGGGGTTGGAGAACATCGACTTGTCGCTGCCGAACGGCAACACCTTGACGTTCGAGGAACGGACGGCCGAGGAGGGCTTCATCTACAAGGAACTGGCCCAGGCCAGCGGCGTGACCTACCAGTTGCGCTTCCACGTGCAGGACACCCGGGCACCCGCCAGCAGCGTGCCTCGTCCGGCCAAGCTGACGATTCAGCTCAACCCGGCACGCCTGACGGCGGGCTACCTGATCGCGGGCAAGGTCGCCTACACCACGCCTACCCCCAGCTTCCGGGTGCGGCTGGATTGCCAGAAGTGAGCTCACCGGCAGTGTGTGAAGTCGACTTCAGTCGCGTCTACGTTCCTGACAGGGAGGCCCGAAGGGCAGGCAGCGCGAGAGGACGCACGCGCATCTGCTGGAGAAGTGCTGCGTCACCGGGGCGTCGTCCGCAGGGAGTACAGTATGGATGAGCCAGGCTCATGGCAGCCGGGAGAACAGGGCCTATGCTGGAACTCGAGGTTCGGCTTTTCGAGACGCTCCAAGTCACCTGCCACGGACACTCCGTGACGCCGCCGCACGCTCTGTGTCAGGACGCCGTGGCCTGGAGTGGCCGTGACGCGAACTTCGACGTCCACGACGGGGGCGACCTCCGGCCAGGGAACGCCGACGCCCTCAAGAACCGGGTGATGCACACCTGGGAAATGCTGCAGCCCCATTCGCCGGGGTGCGTCCGTCAACTCGACGATGGACGAGGAACAAGACCGCGTCCGGGCACTGGAGCGCGACCACCACGAGCGGCTCGCACGGGTCAAGGCCGGGATGACCCGCAGAACGTATTCAGCGTCGACCAGGACATTTTGATGTGAGGAGGCCGTGGAGCCAGCGAAGGCCTGCTGGCCAGCTGAGCACGGCCACACCGTCGAGCCCGCGAAGGGTGTCAGCCTGTTCTCCCGCTCCTCACCTTTGCCTCTGTCTTACCGCGACCCGTGGAGGCTCTTATGCAGAAGAAGTCGATCAGCCGCGCGCTTCTCGCTCTGGCCCTGGCGCTCACTGTGGCGGGCGTCACCCACTCCCAGCCCGTTCCGCTGGTGAACAACACCGGCGCGCTCGCCCGCGGGTGCCGCACCGGCACCCTCGCCCGCATCGATCCGCAATGGGTGAGCGTGGAAGCCAGCGATCGGCCCCGAGTCGCGGAGGGCACCGTCACCCTGAGCAAGGTCACGCACGAGGACAACCCCGCAAATCACACCAGCCACGACTGGAACTTCGACGTCGTGCTCGACCCCTCCTACCAAGGGCTGCACAGCGACGCCAATCCCGTCGAGGATGGCCAGCGTCAGATGGAGATGGAGTGGGAGACTCGGTATTTCCCGCCGCAGTTCTGGCCGGTGGCCGGGGACCGCGTCTGGCTGATGGGCCGCTGGATCTTCGACTGCGGTCACCCACCTTACCGCACGGAGATTCACCCGCCGAAAGCCGTGGCGTTCACGCGCCTCGAACCCACCTTGTTCCCCGGCCAGACCATGCCCGCCCTCACGAACCGGACGTACGTGTACGTGCACGGACGCAGCGGGTATTACCGCTCGCCGGTCGCCACGCAGAATTACGAGTTCGACGTTCCCCTGCCTCCCAAACCGTTTGTCGACACGCCCCTGCGCCGCAACGAGTTGCGCGCCGAGGTCCTGTCCCTTCCCTTCGGCGGCCCGCGCCCCATCCTCACGCCCCAGCCAGCGAACAACCCCACTCGCGTGCACGTGGTGTACCCGCTCGCGCTGGGCAACCCGGACCCGAACCTCCGCTTCGGAGCGGTGCTCGCGGTGGGCTGGCAGGAAGTCGCTCGGCGCCCGGCTCTCCCTCTGGGGGACCTTCGCCAGGGGAGCGGCCCTCCCCGGTTCCGGCAGTTGCGGGTCACGTTCGACAGTCTGAAGATCAACGAGGACCATGATCCTCTCGCGTCGGGAGAGTGGAACTTCTGGGTCCGGGCGGGCAGCACGTGGTTCGAGGTGCGTGGGCTGGGGGACGTGGATGACGGCGACACGATTCAGATCCGGCAGTCGACGACGTTCATCGTGCCGGAGAACGGTTCGTGGAGCGTGCAGACGACTGGCTGGGAAGATGACTGTGACGACCGCTTCAGCGACTCGGAAGCGGAGGCCGAGCGGAATGACGCCTCGCTGGCCGACTTGCAGTGCTTGCTGGACGGCAACGACCGAATCGGCACGTTGAACCGGACGTACACGTCATCCTCGAACTTTGGTCTGGGAGCGCACGATGACACGTCCGCTCGCAATGGCGACTCGGACACGCAGAGGGATTTCAACTTGCGCTACCACGTGGAGGAAGTGGCGCGCTACCCGCAGGCGGGAATACAGCCTCCGGTCAATCGCTGACGATCAGCACGCCCGAGGACTCGTTTCACGCCCGGTCATGCTCCCGGAAATCCTTCCAAAATCACCCGCTCACTTGCAGGGGTTCGGCACACGGCGGGGACATCATGGGCAAGCAACGGAAAAACTGGCCGACACCAAGAAGCAGATGGCGGGTTGCTGAGTCCGGCTCAACTTCTCGTCGTCTACGAGGAGCCCTCCGCATCTGAGCAGCTCACCGCCCCTTTCCCGAGCCCGACGAACACACGCGCGAGTAGCAGATTCCCGAGAACGACAGAGCCATCTTGAGGAGCGTCTGGCGGCCACGAGTGCGCGGTTTTCGTGGCCGCCCCGACGCTTTCTTTATGGCTGGAGGCACACTACTCCGGCGGTGGAAGTCGCGGCCTCGCAACGGGCGGGCTCCTCAAGTTCCGGTTGTCGCCTCCGCTTTGGCGCGCGCCGTGACGATGCCGCGCGCGGCCGCAAGGGTGCCGATGTCCGCGCCTTGCAGCGACGCCGCCATCAACTCCGGGAAGAAGTCCGGCGTGCACGCGAAGACCGGGATGCCCAGCGCGGCGAGGCGAGCGGCGTTGTCGTGGTCGTAACTTGGCGTGCCGTCATCGTCGAGGGCCAGCAGCACGATGACGCGCGCGCCCATCTCGCGGAATTCGCCGAGGCGCCGGATCATCTCGGCGCTGCCCGCTCCTTCGTACAAATCGGAAATCAAGACGAAGGTGTGCTCCTCGGGATTCGTCAGCAAGCCGCGGCAGTACCGCAAGGCGAGGGGCGTGTCGTTGCCACCGCCGAGTTGCACGCCGAACAAGACGTCCACCGGGTCGGCGAGGTGCTCGGTGAGATCCACGACCGTCGTGTCGTACACGACGACGTTCGTCTTCAACGCCGGAAGGCTCGCCAGGACCGCGCCGAAGATGCCCGCGTACACGACGCTCGACGCCATGCTGCCCGACTGGTCCACGCACAACGTGACCGCTTTGAGTTGCCGCCGTGCGCGGCTGTAGCCGACGAGCCGCTCGGGAATCACGCTGCGGCGCTCCGGATCGTAGGTGCGTAAGTTCTTCAGCAGCGTGCGGCCCCAGTCCACTTCGTTGTGACGCGGGCGCGCGTTGCGCTGCGAGCGGTTCAAGCTGCCCGTCACGGCGCTGCGCAGCGGTTCGGCCAGGCGCGCTTGCAAGTCGTCCACCACCCGCGCCACGACTTGCCGCGCGAGCGCCTTGGCTTGGTCGGGCATGGCGTCTTTGAGGCTGAGAAGGGTGGCGGCCATGTGCACGTCCGGCTGCAAGTGCTCCATGAGCTCCGGTTCGAGCAGCAGCGTCTTGAGGTTGAGGCGCTCCACCGCGTCGGCTTGCATGACTTGCACCGCCGACTGCGGAAAAAGCTCGCGCACTTCTCCCAGCCACGCGGCCACCGCCGGAGCGCTCTTGCCGAAGCCGACGTTGCGGTGCGACTTGCGGACCTTCTGCGGCTTGTCCGTTCGCATCGTGAAGGGCGCGCCGTCGTACAGCGAAGCCAACGTCGCGTCCAAGCGGCGGTCGTGCTCGCCCAACGTGCAGCCGGTGCCGTCCGCGCTTTCACCGCTCGCCGTTTCGCCGCCCAGCAGCAGCCGCCAGCGACGCAAGCGCTCCAATTCGGGCGTCGAGTTCTCCGGAGTCACGTCCGTCATGGCGCGCCTCCCACGGGCGACGTCACGCCCAGCATTCGCAGCACGATCGGTACCACCTCGGCTCCCAAGAGGTCGTTGATTTCAGTCGCTTCCTTCGTGCGTTCCAAGCCACGCAGTTCCTCTCCCAACCTTTTGCGGGCGTGCGGCTCCAAGCGCGACAGGGCGCGCCGCAAGGAAGGCAGCACGTCGGTGAACGCGTCCGCGTCGAGCATCACCACCCAGGCGTCCAAGAGCGCCAAGACCGTCGGGTCGTGGCGCAGCGTCGAGCCGTCCTCCCCGATGAAGCCCACCAGCCAAGCTGCCACGTCCAGCGGCGGCGCGCCTTTGGCGAGCGCCAACTCGAGTCGAGCTTGAACGTGCTCGGCGTTCAGCTCTCCTCGGTCGCGTAGGCGGTTCACGGCGTCGCCCCGCAAGAGCGGCGCGTTTCCCTCCGCGTCGAGGGCGTGAAGCGCCCGAGTCCATTCGGCGCTCGCTTCCGCGTCGTCGAGGAGGCGCACGGCCGCGTCGGCCTGCGCGATCTGAGCGTGCAAGGCTTCCGCGGCTTCGCCGTTCAAGCCGTGCGCCGCGTTCGGCAGTCCGGCGGCGGCGCGCGCCACGAGCGTGCGAAACACCGGCCGCAAGTCGTCACCGTCACGTTGCCGCACGTCTCCGTACCGAGCGAGGCGCGCGAGTGACGGCAGCGATTCGAGCAGCGCGGCCGTGTCCGCCTCGGCGGCGCGCGCGTTGAGTCGAGCGAGCGTGAACGCGGCGGCGCTCGGCAGTCCGCTCAGCCGCGCCACTTCCAGCAACTCGGAGAGCGCCGCGAGGTCCGGGGCTTGCCGCGCTTTCGACGCGACCGCCGTGTTCGCGGCGCGCACGAGGGTGTTGCCGTGACGGCTCGCCTCGACGACGCGCACGCTGAACTCCGGTTCCCAGCGAAGCGTCCAGGTTTCCTTGAAGGTGCCCGCGCCTCGACTGGCCGCCGCTTTCGCCCACGGCACGCCGAGCACGTTCAAACGGTGGAAGAGTTGCGAACGACTCAAGCCGACGTCCTCGCGCAAATCGAGGACTTGTTCGCGCCTCACCGCTTCACGCTTGAGGCGCAGCCGCGTCAGCGTGGCCGCGAGGTCTTGTTCGAGCGGCACGGCGGGCACGCCGGAGGGCACGCTGCCGAGCACTTCGCCGACGAACAACTCGTCGGTCAAGAGGCGCAGCGGCGTATCCGAATCCCACGCGAACACCGCGCGCGTCGCGTCCGTCAGCTCGTCGAGGCCCGCCAGGCTCCGCCCTCGCAAAGTTGCGAGGGCTTCGGCGAGGCGCACCGCGTCGATGACTTGAGCGCTCGACGCGTCCAGTCCGTGCGCGCGCAGCAAGCGGGCCGAGCGCGTCAACCAGCGCTCGCTGACCTGTTCGGACGCGCCGAACAAATGCGCGTACCAACCGGGCGACGTGACGCCCGCGCCGTACCCGCTCGCTTGCGTGAGTCGCCCGTGCGTCCACGGAGTGATGGTGAGGGCCACCTTCGCCTTCGCCAGGTTCTTGAGGCGCGCCACGTCCGCTTTCGCTTCGCGCGTCAGCACGTCCTGCGTCAACGCGGGCGCGTGCCACGCGCCGCACACGACGGCGACGCTGCCCCGCTTGAGGGCTCCGCGAATGGTGTGGCGCATGTGCGCTTCCCGCACGAGGTCGCGCTCGGACGTGTGGTGCTCGTCGCCTTCGCGCACGGCCGTCATGACGTCGGCGATGGCGGAGAAGACCGCTTCGCCTTCACCTCGAGACTCCACGAGGGCGTCCCACCAGCGTTCGAAGTCGCTGTAACCCGCCGCTCGCGCGAGCAGCGCGAGCGGATCGGCGCGCACCGCGTCCGCAGGTTCGATCGACGTCGATGCGGCGTCCACGTCTACCTCCGCCCGTGCCCCTTCTGCTTCTTCGGTCGAAGCGAGGGTCACGGCGGCCGGCACGTCCATGAAGGCGACGTTCACGCCGCGCGCGAGCGCCCAACGAATCGCCACGAACTCCGGGCTGAACTCGGCGAGCGGGTAGAACACGGAGCGTTCGGGGCGCCCTTGCACGTGCGCCATGACCGCGACGGGCGGCGTGAGCGCCGCGTCATGCAAGAACGGCAGCAACCCATCGGCGTCCACGGGTCCCTCGACGAGCAGCGTGGCAGGTGGATTGGCCTCCAGCGCCCGCGCGACGCTGCGCGCCGACCCGGGGCCGTGGTGACGAATAGGGTAAAGGGTCAGCATGAAACTCGGACGCTCCGAGCCGAGGAGCCTTCTTTCTTCACCTCGTCACCGAAGTGCTTCCTCTTCGTCTGCACGTGGCGCTCCACCTTCAGCTCACTTCCCGGCACGCCGCGTAGAAGTCCTTCCAGCCCGACCGCTTCTTGACGGCCGTCTCCAAGTACTCGTTCCACACGACTTGGTCCTGCACCGGGTCTTTGATGACAGCGCCGATGACGCTCGCGGCGACGTCGCGGCTGTTCATCGCTCCGTCTCCGAAGTGAGCGGCGAGCGTCAAGCCGTTCGTGACGACGCTGATGGCCTCGGCGACGCTGAGGCTGCCGCTCGGCGTCTTGAGTTTGATCTTGCCGTCCTCCGTGACGCCCGCGCGCAACTCGCGAAAGACCGTCACGACGCGCCGAATCTCGTCGAGCGCCGGGGGCAGCTCGGGCAGACCGAGGCTGCGGCCCAGCGATTCCACGCGGCGCGTCACGATTTGCAGTTCGTCTTCCAAGCTGTCCGGCACGGGCAGGATGACGGTGTTGAAGCGGCGTTTGAGGGCGCTCGAAAGGTCGTTGACGCCTTTGTCGCGGTTGTTGGCGGTCGCGATGAGGTTGAAGCCGCGCACCGCTTGCACCTCGCTGTTGAGCTCCGGAACGGGCAGCGTCTTTTCCGAGAGGATGGTGATGAGGGTGTCTTGCACGTCGCTTTGCACGCGCGTCAACTCTTCGAGGCGCGCGATCTTCCCTTCGCGCATGGCGTGCATGACGGGACTTTCCACGAGGGCCGCTTCGCTCGGTCCTTCGGCGAGCAGTCGCGCGTAATTCCAGCCGTACCGAATGGCGTTCTCGTCGGTGCCCGCCGTTCCTTGTACGAGCAGGGTGCTGTCCCCGGAGATGGCGGCGGCGAGGTGCTCGCTCACCCAGCTTTTGGCGGTGCCGGGCACGCCGATGAGCAGCAACGCGCGGTCGGTGGCGAGGGTCGCGACGGCGATCTCCATCAAGCGCGTTTCACCGACGTACTTCGGCGTGATCTCCACGCCGCCGACATGCCCGCCCATCAAGTACGTCAAGACGGCGCGCGGACTGAGCTTCCACTTCGGAGGGCGAGGATGCCGGTCGTCCTCGGCGAGGGCGGCGAGTTCGTGAGCGTACGCTTGCTCGGCGTGCTGGCGCAGGACTTCAGGGGCGCTGGTCATGAAAAGCTCCTTGGAAGGCGGGAAGGTCAGGAGGTCGGGTGGGCGGCCAGGGCGGCGCGCCACGCGCGCCGCACCCGCCAGGTGTCGACGAGGTCGGCGTACGCTTGAACGGCGGACGTCTCCTTCTGGGCGTGCTCTTGACGTTGGCGCTCTTCCCACGCGGCGGGCGTTTGCCACGTGGGAAGCTGCTTCGGGCGGGGCGGCAGTTCGAATGCCCTCGGCGTGGGCGGGGGAATCGTCACGTCCGGTGACAAGGTGAGGCGCAGCAAGCGCGTGAGTTCGCGCGCCGAGGGCGTCAGGCCCGCGATCTGGATGACGTTCAGCGTTCGCGTCGCCAAGGCGGCTTGCAACGCGGGAGGTTCCGCCGAGAGGTCGGTGGACGCGGCCAGCGCTCGCACGGCGTCGAGGAGTTTCTCTGCCGTCACGCTGGGTTGCCCGGCGAGGTCGCGCACGCGCGCGCGGGCGGTGTCGACGTCGAGTGGAGGCGGGGCGGGCGATTGCGGCGCTTGGAGTTCTTGCGCGAGGGACCAGTGGTGACTTCGAAGGGCGTGGTGCAGGTCGTCCCAGCGGACGTTCAGCGTGGTCAAGACGAGCGGGGTGGGCAGCGCGCCGAGCAGGCGGTGCAAGTCGCTGTCGTCGTACTGCCCGGCGCGCGGTTTGCCGAGCGCGGCAGGCAAGTCGAAGGCGCCGAAGGTGATCTTCTGTTTCAGGAAGCCGCTCACCTTCACCGCTTGAGGCAGCAAGCGCAGCAACTCGTCTTGCAGAGGGCCGGGAAGGTGCCCGAGGAGTTGACGCGCTTGCTTTTGCAGGTCCGGCGAACGGTCGCGCGTCGCGGCTTCCAGCAACGCGCGGTCTTCTTGGCGCAGGTCGCGGCGCACGAGGGTCAGCAGTTCCTTGCGTCGCTCGGCGGGTTGTTCCGCCCACTGGGCTTGCAACTCGCGCGCGGCGGCCTCGGGGTTCGTGGCGCGCCGCTCGCCGAGCGCTCGGAGGGAAGCGGCCCACGTGGCGTCCTCCTCGGCTTTGCGCGCCTGCTTGTGCAGGGAATGCGCGTCCAGCGTGACGCGTGCGCGCGCGTCCGCCAGCGTCCACAGGGCGTGCGCGAGGTTGGCGTTCTGGCCGTGCACGGCCAGGATGTGCGCGGCGTTCAGCGTCCAGCCGCGCGCGGCCACGGTGCGCAGCGCCTCGGCGATCAACGCCGGGTCGGCGCGCAGCAGCGCCGGCAGCAAGGCCGCCAAGTCCGCTGGCAAGGGACGCTCGGGTGGTGGAAGCGGCGTGGGTGGGAGCGCCGCGGCGCGGCCCAAGGAAGCGCCCGCGCGGGCGTGCAAGCCCAGCAAGGCGGCGCGGCCCAGCAGCAGCGCTTCGGGCGTGTCGCCGGGAACGGCCGTCAACGCTGCCGCCAACGGTCCGGTGGGCGCGGGCAGGTCGGCGCGGCTCGTGCCGCGCGTGGCGACCGCAGCCAACTCGCGCAAGTCGCCGCTCACGAGGCTCCTTGTGCTGCTCGCGGGTCGGGCGTCGCCTGCGTGTCGGCAGCGACGGTGCCCACGGGTGTGAAGCTGCGCCCGTCCCATTCACCGAAGTACGTTTGCGGGAGGGTCTCGGCGTGGGCGAGCATGGTCCACACGTCGGCCTCCTCGACGCGCGCGCCGAGGGGAACGGCGTGGCCGTCCGCGTCGCACAGTTGCGGCGGGTCGAGGTTCAGGTACGCCGGGCCGACGAAGGCGCCGATTCGTTCCAGCCAGGGATTGAGCGCCAAGGCGGCCGCGAAGCGGCTTTGCAGGTCGGTGAGGGTACCGCTTGGGAGGGGCAGGGGTGTGGTGGCCGCCGTCACGTCGCCTTGCAGGATGGCTCGTTGCGCGTACGCCGAGGGCGCGTAGGCCACGGCGGCTTGGAACGGGCGGGCGGGCGGGGGTGGCGGCAGGGCTTGTCCGGTCGGCGCGAAGTCGAGCAGCAAGGCCACTTCTCGCTCGTCTCCGAGCAGCCAGGTGCGGCGAACGTGAAGTTTGCCTTCTTCTTCTTGCACGAACCCGAGGGTTCGCCACGTGCGCGGCGCGGCGGGCGGGATGCTCGCGCGGTCGAGGGGCGCGCCGAGGGCGCTCAGGAGGTCGGCGCGTTCGAGTTCACTGAAGGTGGTTCGGTGTCGCCAAGCTTGCGTGAGCAGCCACAGCCGCCCGAGGTGCGCGGTGAGCGCTTCGCCGGTCTCGTCGTGCAGCAAGTCGGGAATCTGGCGAACGTGCCTCGCCACCCCTGGAAGTTGAGCGTCGACGAGGCGCGCCGCTTGCCGGTCCCAGTCGCCGTACGGGCGGGCGCGAGCGGCTTGCAGGCCTTCGCGTACGAGGTCGCTCAGCCACAATTCGAGGTCTTCGAGGCCCGCGGTCTTCTTGCGGTCGCCGCCCGCTTGAGCTTTCGCGCGGGCTTTGGCGCGCTCGGCCGGATCGGTTTCCACGTCGCTGGGAAGCTGCGCGGCCTTCTCGGCGCGGGCCGTTCGGCCTTCCAGCCATTTGGCGAGGTCGGACGGCGGGGTGGCGCGTTGCCACGCGCCGGACTGGGCAACGTGCAGCAAAAGCAGGCCCAGGGCGTGCTTACAGGGGAATTTGCGGCTGGGGCAACTGCATTTGCTGGCGAGTTCGGCGCTTCTGGCGTCCACGCCGACGAGGTAGGGATGTGCGCCGCTGCCTTGGCATTCTCCCCACAGCACGTCGCCTTCTCGTGCGAGGGTCGGCCATTGCGTGGGTCGAGCGAGTTTCTGGGCAGCTTTGGCGCTGCCGCCGTCGGGCGCGAGGGCCAGGGCGGCATCTGCGGTCAGTTGATCGAGAAAGGACGACAGCGTAAACCTCACTTTAAATTCATTTATAACATAATTGCGGCGAGTGGAATTCATGCTCGCACCCTTACCGACTCGAGCAACCTGCGGTCAGTTCACCCATGCTGCAAATGACAACTCGATCCACGTACGGCGAGCAACCGCACACCGAAGCAAGGCAAGCAGGACCTTCACGACAAGCCCGTGCACAACCCCATTTCGGAGGCCATCCCCACCCTTTAAGGACGATGCCCTTGGCTTCGAATAGTCGTGCGCGCTTTCCAAACTGCATCTGTTGAAGCTCTCGATGAACTGAACGGGAACGCTCAGGCGTCCTGACGTTTCATCACGCGTCCCAACCGAAGCCACGTCACTTGTCCGTTCGCGTCGCGCAGGATGTCCACCCGTGCGCCTTTGAACATCCCGTCGGTCGCGACGAGTTCGTCCTGCCCGCAGAATCGCGCCGGAAAAGGCGGAAGTGGATCGGGTGCCGTGTCGGACAGGTCACCGTAATCCTCGGGAATGAACTCCACCAGCAACTCCGGCCCGTTTCGTGACACCGTCACGCCACCCCCGAACGTTCCAGCCATCAGGTAACGACCGACCACGTCACTCACGGTGTTCTCGTCGACGTCCAAGAAGATCGGTTCCTCCTCTTGAATGCCAAGGAGGTGCTCCCATACCCACTGTTGCACGCTCTTATTCAAGACCTCCCCGAGGTCCGCATTCGTCAGGCTCGTGAAGGCGAAGCCGAGGTCCGGAGCGAGCACGAACGCGGACATCTGCCCGTTCGTAGCTCCGCCGTGCGATAGGAACCGCACACCGTTCACGTCGCGCACGAACCACGAAACGGCCATGTGACGCCCCCCGGACGCCCGTACGGTCGGCGTCTGCAGAACCCGCATCGACTCCGGAGACAGGAGACGCTCCCCGGACGGGGCCGTTCCATCTCCCATGTGAAACCGTGCGTACGCCAACTGATCCCGAACGCTGCTCGCGAGACCACCGGCAGGATTCGCGCTGCGCGGCAACCCCCATGGGCGAGCGACGACCGCACGGTCACCTTTCACGATGTGTCCCACGGCGAATGATCTCGTCATCACGTCATCTTGAAAGAAGAACGACGCGTCCAGGCTAAGCGGATCGAGGACGAAGCGCCGCGCGGCCTGCTCGTACGTCATGCCCGTCACGACTTCGATGACACGCCCCGCGACGTAGAACGCGGCGTTGTTGTACGACCACACCTCCCCGAGCGGCGTGATTTGCTCCTGATCCGCCAGATTCGCGACGATGCGCGTGAGGGCGTCATCACCGTTTCCTGTGTTTTCAAAGTAATCTCCGACCCAACCCGCCGTGTGGTTGAGCAGTTGCCTCACCGTGACACGCGCAGCAACGTCCTCAGACTGCAACCGAAGGTCGGGCAGGTACGTTCGGACGTGCTCGTCCAAGTGCACTTGGCCCGCTTCGACGAGACGCATCAGGATCGTCGCCGTGACGGTCTTGGTGGTACTGCCGATCTGGAAGAGCGTGTCGGCGGTGACGGGAAGAGGATGATCGACGCTCGTCACACCGAGGCACAGCTCGTACGTCTCCCAGGGCGTGTGAAGACCGATGGCGACTCCAGGCACACGGAGCGCGCGCATCTGCTCGAGAACATGATGCGTGAAGTTCTCGAGCAGATCGGGCGTGAGCTGACGCACGTCGGTGATGGGTGTGTTCATGAAGGAACCTCCTCATTCAGCATAGGCAGACGAGGTTCGTACCGCGAGTCCGTGCAGCGAGATTGATTCACCACTCGACGTCGGCTGTCCGGGAAAACGTCGCCCAGCCCGCTGATCATCGTCCGCGCCACATGCCGTCATGGGACCGCACGCACGGCGGCGAGCGGCACGTCCACCTCGGAGTATTTCCTCGCCCACATCACGTACTGCTCCGTATCCCCGCCCGTACGAGAGATGACAGCGCGATCAGTAAGTGCGTGAGGGCCACGTCACGGTACGCGTCGTGAACGCCTTCACGTCAGCGATGCGGGTGTCCCAAAAGAGAACGTCGGGAACGAGGGTGGCGAGCAGGGTCGAGGTGATAGGTTTCATGCAAGCGGTCGTGCACCCTGAGAGGCTCGTCGCGCTCAACGTGACGTCGCCCGCTCGCGCCGACGTCGAGGTCGGTCACGGCCTAGCCGGGGCCGGGAACGCCATGTCGAACGCCAAAGTGGCCAATCTGGCGGTCAAGATCCGAGCGATCCGGTATGAGGAGAGCGGATGGAGTCATGCTTCAGCTTGTCGGACGGTCACGCTGAAGGGCGAGCGGGGACTTCAGGGAGCGAGAAAGCGCGACGAGCAAGGAAGAAGCGTTCAGCAGCTCACCTCGCTCTACAAGGTGCGTAAAGGGCTGCTGGCGATCTTCTTGGCTTGGCGTTGGTTGACGCTCGTTGAAGAGCGTTCTGGCGCTCTGGATAATTCAAGACCGTTGGCCCAACGTCTCGCCTTGAGCGACTTGGCAAGACGCCCGTTCGGACGCCGCAAGCCTCTCCTCGTTGTTTTGTACCGACTCCTGTCACCGCGCGGGTGCGGGCCAGTTCAAGGTGGTGCGGACGCTGCGACCCAGAATCCAGGCTTTCTCCTCGCCGGACAACTCGCCGGTATCGCGAATGTAGTGCAGGGCCTCCGCCCAAGAGTGGTGGTCCTTGCTTTGCGTGTGATCGCTTCCCCACATCACCCGCCGCGGCGTGAACGCCTCCACCACGCGCAGCAGCATGCCGAGAACGTCTCGGTACGGATACCCTTCGCTGGACAAGCGTGGCGCGTGACTCCATTTCACCGACACGTTCGGAAATTCCGCCAAGGCCAAGACGTCCTCGAAGTCCGCGAACCGCTCGGCAGGCGGCGCGCCCAAGGGAAGACGCACCCCGCAATGGTCGACGATGACCTTCACGTTCGGGAACTTGCGCAGGTACGGCCGCAAGAGGCGAGTACGGCCGGGCAGCAGCACGAACACCGGCACGCCGTACTTCTCGGCCGCCGCGAACACCGGTTCGTCCGCACCCTGCGCGAATTGCGAGAAGCCTTCCTCCGTCCACGGCACGACCCGCAAGGCTTTACGTTGCGGCATCCTCCCGATGGTGGCGATGAGCTCTTCGAGGTCCGGGTCACGTCGATCGAAGCGCACGAGGTACGCGAAACGCTCCGGGAAGCGCAACGCCGCCTCTTCGGCGAGGGGAAAGACGTGCCGAAACGCGCCGTTCGGTAACTCGTACCCGGGCAGGATGCGCGATCGCTCGTCGAATCCCCAGTACTCGTCGTACAGAACGGCCTTCACGCCCACGGCGTCCATGGCGGTCATCCCCGCCTCCAAGCTGCCCAGTAAGTTGAAGTGCACTTGAGCGTCGACGATGTCCATGCTGATCTCCTTGGGCGCGCTCGAGGCGCCGCTCTCGATCATGGACTTAACCACTTCGAAGGGTGCCGCGTGATGAGACGGCCCCAAGAGGAGGCGATGACCGCTTTGGGAAAGCGGTCGCCCGTCGGTCGGGTACGCTCGGCATCGCGTCACTCTACGGACCGGCGACCACTTGACGCACCTCGTCGTACGCCTTGACACCCGCTCGCGCAACTTCAACGAAGACGCTCGCATCGACAACGGCTTCAAGCCGCTTACCGCGACCTTTTTACTTCCGGCAGGTGAGTCGGACGCGAAAGCTCGGATCCGACACGCTGTAGCTGAGGCCCAGATCCGCTGGAAGGCGCGGATTCACCTGGAGGATGAACTTCGTGGGCTTCAAGGCTTTCGCTTGCGCCTCGGTCGTTCCCTTCGGAAACGAGAAGCGAAGCTTGAAGGTCATGACGCCACCTTGCAGCACCTCCTTGCTCCAGGGCTTCAGAAAATCGTCCTCGTCGACGGCCAAGGTGTTGCCGTCGGGCAACACCAGGGCAGGCTGGCTCGCTCCACTCGCCGCGCCAAAGCCGGTGTTCATCAGCGACGTCGCCCTCCGAGCTCCATTGCGCATCTCGAGCGTGACGGCCCAGCCGGAAGTATCCGAATTCGCGAGCTCGGCCGCACGCACCGCTTCGAGCGACGTCACCTTGACGCGCCAAATTCCGTTGAAGAGAGTCTCGTTCAGGCAGCCTTCGAGCGCCGGAAGCTGATTCGCCCCACCGGCGGCCGTCCCCGACGGCACCCCGCCTCCCTGACTCAGCGTCAGCGCGTTGCCCTTGAGCGTGCCGGTAATTCCCAGCTTCTTCAAGGCGGACAACGGCACGTACGTTTCGCCACCGATGACCACCGCCGGTTTGGGCATCGTCTGGCCATTGACGATCACGCTGTACCCGCTCGCCGCGAGCGCAATCCCTGTCATGCCCAACGCGAGCGCACCGGCGACTCCCGACTTCATTCGTACCGCCATACCTTACCTCCGAACCGCAAACCCCACGCGACCGACGAGGCTTTGTGGCCATGTGCCTCCAGACCTGGTCTCGCACGTGGGGCCAGTGGGGAACTGCAATTTCACCTCAACGCGGGCGGGCGGCGGTGCGACCAGGGTCGGCAGGCAGCACGGCGCCCGCACCATTTCGGCATCACCGAATGCGCCTGGAATCCGCCAGAGCGTTGTCGGCGTGCGCCTGATCGCGCGTCGCGGGCAAGACGCACACGGCGTCACCGTCATACGCGTCGCGCCAGACATAGCCTGAAAGACAGGCGATGCTGTTGGGCTGCTGACGAGCGGCGGCCCGGCTATTGTCCAAAAGCACTTGACGCCGAACGGCGGGAGTCACGCAGACGTGATCGCCCGGAACCGTCTCGCGCCACACGTACCCCCCGATGCACGTGTCCGGCCCGGAGGAAAGGACTCGGCGTGCCTGCGCCTGGGCGTTGTCCGCTTTGGCCTGCTGACGCGTCGCGGGCAAGACGCACACGGTATCGCCTTGATACGCTTCTCGCCACACGTACCCTTGACGGCAGGAGAGGGACCCCGGAAGGTGGCGCAGAGGCGCCTGGCGATTGTCGGCAGCCACCTGGGCCCGGACTTGTGGCGCCACGCAGACCAAGTCGGTTGGAATGGCCAGGCGCCACACGTAACCGGCTTGGCACGTGTTCGGTCCATACGGCAGGCGCGAGGCTGACTGAGCCGACGCCGTGGCCAAAGTCAGGAGTGGCGCGGTGAGCAGCAGGCTGCGGACGGTCGTGGAGTTGAGCAAGGTCAGGTTCATGGATTCCTCCTGGAGTGCAGGCAATGCGGCGAAGCCGCAAGTGCAGAGGGTGAAAGCACCGATCGACGGCGGCGGGACGAGGGAAGCGCCAGGGAGGTGGAACGTCCGGAGTTCGGCCGGCGTGCGGGCCTACTCTTCGGTGACGCGAGGTGGAGAACCTAATCGGCAGTCATGGCGCCCCTTCATGCGACTGCAGCAGAGGCTCGCCGCAAGCCGCGCAGTAGCGGGTGTAGGGACTGAAGATCGGCGCGCGGCACAGCGGACAGACCTCCATGAGCCAAGTCCCGTCGTTGATGCAGTAATGCTCCGTGGAACTGAGCGGCACGGCGCGCCCACAGCGCGAGCACAGCCGGTAGTGAAGGGGTGTCCGGACGGCAGCGTCTTCGCCAACACGTTTCACAAGATGATTCAACCTCCCTTCTGCCACGCAGTTTGGGGGAGGCTGGATCGGAAGCGAATCGGATTCTCAGGTCGGCGTGCGCTCGGCGTCCGAACGAGCAAGGAAATCAGCCCACGTCTCCGGGAGGCGTTCGCCGACCTCCAACAACCGGGAGCGCGCCCATTCATACGTCCGCTTCTGGCCCTTGGGTTTGCCCAAGATGCCCTGCGCCCGCAAGCTGAGCTCCAGCGCCTTCAAGTCGTACGGGTCGGCGTCGAGCAGCAACTGGGCCGCCCGGACGACCTCGGCCGGATCGTTCGTCAACTGCGCCTCGAGGCGGTGCTGCAACGCCAGAAGCAGGGCCTCACGCGCGGCCTCCGAGCGGCTCTCCAGAGAGAGACCGCTGAACGCCGCGCCGCGCCATAAGCGGGTGTCGCCGTGCGCGAGGAAAACCTCCGCGTCGCTCGACACGGCCGCTCCGAGCGCGTAACCATCGACCGTCGTGGTGATCAGCCCCGCGCCGAGTTGCTCGCGCACCTGGTAGACCAGATCCGCGAGGAGCTTCCCCGCCTGCAGCTCGGTTTGATCCGCGTAGAGCGACTCGGTCAAGCTCAAGCGGGCCACCTCGAGGCGGCCCGACAGCCGCGCTTCGAGCAACGTGGCCAGCAATTCCTGACGTTTGCGTCCCCGCACGGGGAACGTTTGCGGGCCCACCGTCAACCGCATCGGACCGAGCACCTCGATGTGAAACGCGGCGGTCGAGGCGGCCGGAACCGCTCCGCCACTCGTCGTTCCCCCCGCCAGCTCCGGAAAATAACGATGGGCGAGAAAGACGCCGTGCTTCAATCCACGCTGCTCGAACCATTCGGCGTGGGTTCGGGCGCCTTCGAGATCACGATCCAGGGCGCAGCGTTCCAGCTGAATGACGTGCAGTGGAAGCGGCTCGGCGATTTCCGCCGCCAAGCGCTCGGCCTCCTCCAGACTCTGCCGAGCCAGGTCCTGATGCCCAAGGGCCCGCGCGATTCGGGCCTTGACTTGATAAGCCGCCCGGAGTTGCCGAGGTCGCCCACTGGACGTGGCCATCTTCATGGCTTCATCGGCGCGTTCCCACGCCCTGCTCAGCTGACGGTCGAGAAGCAGCGTCACCGCCAACGCCCGAGTGGCCGAAGCGGCGCCTCCCGAATGATTCAACGCCTTGGAGACTTGCAGCGCCTCGGAAGCGTACTTCCGGGCCAGGGTGACGTGAAGGGCGGTTTCCAGCGTCAAATGCAATTCGGCCAGGGCATTCAAACAGTCGATCAGAAATCCATGAGGCTTTCGCCGTTCCAAGACACCCAAGCTGTCCAGATAAAGGCTTTCGGCCTGCTCATACTCACCTTGCCAAACCAGATGATCGGCAATCGCGAGATTGGCTTCGGCGAACTGGACAATGTGACCGCGCTGAAGACTCAACGCCGCCGCTTCCTGAAGCTCTGCCAGCGACTCACCGTACTCGCCCAAGTCTTGCAAGACCACCGCGTGAGCGTGCAGACCGGTCACCACGTTGTGGGTGAGCTCGAGCGTTCGGAAGATGGCCAGAGATTGGCGAAAACAAATCTCGGCGTTCTTGTTGTCCGCGCCAGAGGCATGAATGATGCCCTGCAAGTAGATCAAAGCTCCGCGGATTCGGTCCGTCAGGGCGGGATGCTGCTGCGCGCGGCGCGCGAACTGCTCGGCCTCCTCGACGCGCCCCACGTTGAGCAGCGACCAGGCGATGTCATAGCACGTTTCTGGACTGGCGCCGAGCAGCGAAGGATGCTGCCGCACCAAATCGACGACCGCCTCGTCATCACCGACGATACTGCTGAGGCGAATTTGCCGCCACAAGCCGCGCTCTCCGTGTTCGCTTTCCGGAAGCTGGGCCAGCACCCGGTCAAGCTTGTCTTGCTCTTTGCGGCTCGCGAAGATGCCAGCCAGCAAGTCGATCGTCGGAACGTCATGGGGATTGAGTTCCAGCGCCAGTTCACCCAACCGAATCGCGGTTGGCAAATCGCTTCCCTTCAAGGCGGTCGCCGCTTCAAGTGCCAGAGCGGCCTGCTCCGAACCGCTGGCGTAGTCGACCGCCTCGACCAACCACCGGTTGGCCTGCGTTCCTCCTCGGGCCTGCGCGGCCTGCTTGAGCAGGTTCAGGGCGTGACCAGGCTCGAGCGCGGCGTCTTTCACAAAACGGGCTGCTTGCTGAGGATCGTCTTGATAAGCCGCGATGGCTCGGCGACCGAGGAACTGACGTTGCTGCGCGGGCACTCCCCGCGCCATGACTTCGGCATACAAGGGATGAACGAACTCACCGTGAAGGAGAAGTCCGGCCCGCGTCAGGTGCTCGGTGGCGTCTCGAAGTTCATCCAGGCTCGACCCGACCACCTCTGCCAAACGCGACGCCGCAACGTCTCGCCCGAGGATCGCCTTGGCTTGCAAGACGGTCTTCAGCGAGGACGATTCGGTCGCCCCGGCGATGACCTCTTCGATCAAAGCTTCGACCGTGGCCGGCACGACGCGCTGCTCGGGCACCCGCCAGTGCCAACGCCGACCGTCATTCCAGAGCAAGCCCTGCCGAGCCAGGAACCGAAAGAATTCGAGTGTGAACAGTGGATTCCCGCCGGCCTGCTCGTAAATCCAGGCGCGTGCCTCCACGGGCAACTCCGCCCTCACCTCCGCTTCGAGCAGCGCATCCGAAGCGGCGCGGCTCAGCGGCTGAACTCGGATGGACTCGAACTCCTCGGGCAGCGGTGTTCTGCTGGTCACCAACAGTCCGGCGCCCTTGGTGCGCTTCACGCGGGCAGCCACCTGCTGCCACAGCTGCCGCTGCTCGGGCGAGGCGGCGTGCAAGTCCTCGACATGCACAATGAGTGGAGCTCCATGGGCAAGCTGCGCGGCGAGAACTTCGACGAGTTGGCTTCCGGTGAGGGCTTCCCGGCTGCCCAAGCGTTCAATGGAGCGGGCCAGCCAACTGCCGGGTCGTTTCAAAGGGGGAAGGGCCAGCGCGACCTGCTCGAGCGCGTTGCTGGCCTGGACACTCAGCGAAGGACAGGGCGTGGTGCTGAGCAGAGACTGGGCCAGATGGGTCTTGCCGACGCCGGGCTCCCCCCAAAGGCCAACGGCGAGACCGGCACGCATGGCGAGCAACCCTCTGAGTCGCTTGCTGATCTGTTGATCGTCTCCGATGATCTCGACCTCCCGATGGTGGAGTCTGCCCTCTTGATAGGCTAATGCATCCACCGCGACCCTGAGAGGGTGTTCTAGTGGAGTTGTGCCCTCGCCGAAAAGAACGGCGACGACGGGTAGAGCCTTGTCATCCGAGGAGGCGGTGATGCTCTTCGAACGCCTGCCTGAGCGTCAACGGACAGTTCTCCTGCCCGAGCATCACCACCGCGTACGCCGCCGCCATCTGCCGCGCGCTGCGATCGGGCGGCATGCGACCGATCGCCGTGCACAACCCCGGACTCAACACAGACGTGATCGGCCGCTCGGCGTTCGCGGCGTTGAAGGCACGCACGGCCAGCAACGCCGCGCGAAACGCCAGGTACGCGTTCACGCTCTCCGCGACGTTCCCTGGCACGCGCATCGTCGGGGCGCTCACCAGGTAAGGAAGGTGCGCGTCGAAGGTCTCGAGCACGAGCGCCTGCCCGACGGGAAGCTCCCCGACGTGCGAGCGTCGCAATTCGTCGCGCAAGCGGTCCTGCAAATCCCACCCGAAATGCCCCGTGTACGCGAGGTCGATGCCGCCGTCCATAAACCCGAAGCTGTTCGCGGGACTGACGATCGCGTCCGCCGAGACGTCGAAGATGTCACCGTGCGACACATCCACGCTCGGCAGACGATGAAAGTGCGTGCGCCAAGCGTCGACGACGTCCGCGTCGCGGTCCCGCAGGTGCAGCGTGAAGGCCGGCATGCCACTTCATCGTCGCACGTCCCGCGCCGCACCTGCCGAAGGTTCTCGTTTCATCGCTCGCGCTCGGCACGCAAGCGCCCGCCAAGGAAGAGAGCGAGGGGCGCGTCGAGCGAACCTTCGTCCGCGTACGCTGAAGAAGTGACGCTCACCTTCCGCCACCGCCTGCGTCCCTTGCCCGACCTGCTTGCTTTGTGGAAGGAGGGCGGGGTCGATCCGCGCTCGTACCTCACGGGATGGTTTTGGCTCACCGACGGCCGGTACGCCATCGACACCCCGCACGGCCGGGTGTTCGCCTACCACCCGGCGTTCGTGACCGCGCACGATGTCGTCGGCGAGGACGCGCACTTCCTCGATGACCAAGTGGGGCGCTTGTGGTGGAACCTCGCCGAGATCCTACCGGACGTCCTCGACGTCCTACCCACCCCCTTCGACGCGTGGGTCGAAACGGGGCAGTGGCAGGCGTGGCTGGCGAGCGTGACCGAGTGGTGGAACGGCCTCGACGAACACGAAAGTGACCTGACGTGGAACGCGTGGTACGAAGCCACCGCGTGGTGGGGTGCGCGGCACCTCGACACCGGGTACCTGGCGGCTGGACCGCGCGTGGTGCTTTGGCGAGTGCGGACCACCGTGACGATGGAATGGGACGCCCGCAGGCGCCTTGTAGACGGCGTGCCATGCTGGGAGGAAACGGCGGGACGCGTGACCTTGAGCGTGACCGAATTTCAAGCGGAAGTCGAGGCGTTTCGCGTTCGCCTTCACGCGGAGATGGAGAGGCGGTTGCGTGAGGTGGCCGCGCTGGGCATGTTGACGCGAGCGGAAGAAGCAGACTTGCGCCGACAACACGCGGACAGCTTCGCTCGGGTCGGCAGGAGCGACGGCACGAACTGGACGACCGTCTTGGCGGCCGTGAAGGCCGTGGAGGACGCGTCGGGAATCGCCTCCCTTCAAGCGACGCCTGACCTTTTCAACTTCGATGGCTAGCTGAATGCGGACCAACGCGCCCGAAGGGTCAGAACCCGAGGGCGTGACGTCGCCTACTTCCCGTCACTCCGGCAAGCGTTGAAAGACGAGAGCGAAAGGGCCACTCGAATGACAGGGTTGCGCGGAGCAGCGAGCAGTTGGAAGAAACGCGTCTCCGGCGGCATCGAGTCGAGTCGAGTCGCGGCGTGCTCAGCGGCGGCTCACACGAGATGGAAGGCCGCCTTTCGGGTGGAGGGTGATGCTCGGCGTCGGCACGGCGACGCGCGGCACTTCGACGTTCCACGCGCGCACGATCAGCGCGAGGACGAGCGCCGCCTCCATCGTGGCGAACGCGTTGCCGATGCAGATGCGCGGCCCGCCGCCGAAGGGGATGTACGCGCCCTTCGGCAAGCGGCGCTCCAACCCGTCATGCCAGCGCGCCGGGCGGAAGTCGAGCGGCGCGTCGAACGTGGCGTCCGAGCGGTGCAGCACCCACGGCGAGATCATGATCTGCGTGCCCTTCGCGACCGCGTCCTCGCCGAAGGTGACGTCCGCGTCAAGCTGCCGATTGAAGATCCACGCGGGCGGGTACAGGCGCAGCGTCTCTTTCACGACCGCGTCGAGGCGCGGCAACTTCGGCAAGTCGGCGAAGGTCGGCGCGCGATCCCCGAGAACGCCGTCGAGCTCCTCGCGCAGCGCCCCGAGCTCCTGCGGATGCCGCCCGAGCAGCCACAACGCCCACGACAGGGTGTGCGCGGTCGTCTCGTGCCCGGCGATGTAGAGGGTCATGATCTCGTCGCGCAGTTGCGCGTCCGACATGGGCTGCCCGTCCTCGTCGCGCGCCGCCATGAGCAAGCCGAGCAAATCGGCGCGCTCCTCGCTCAAGGCGCGTCGCCTCGCCACGATCCACGCGAGGACCTCCTCGACGTGCTCGACGGCCCGCGAAAGGGCGCGCCGCCCTGGAGCGGGCAGGTGCGGCGGCACGACGGCACGCCACGAGAAGCTGTCGAGGATGATGCCGCGCTCGATGGTCCCGAGGGCGTCGGCGAGGCGACGCTCATCTTCGTGCAGGGACGCGCCGAACATCGTCGCGACGACGATGCGCTGCGTCAGGAGGGTCATGTCGGCGTTCACGTCGCGCGTCTCGCCACTTCGCCACGTTCCGAGCAACTCGCACGTGAGGGTCACCATCGTCTCGGCGTAACTCGCGACGTGCACCGCGTGAAAGGCAGGCTGGATGAGTTTGCGTTGACGGCGCCAGAAGTCACCCTCGCTCGTCACGAGGCCGCTTCCGAACACGAGCGGCATCGCGAAGCCACGCTGATAGCCTTTCGAGAACAGCCGTCCCGTCTCTTGCAGCGTGAAGTGCACGTCCTCGGGGCGCGTGAGCAGCGCCGTAGAACCGCCGAGATCGAAGAACACGACGCGCCGCTCCGTCGCGGCGAGGCGGTCGAGGAAGCTCAGGGGATCGCGGGCGAAGGCGGGCGTGTGCCCGACGAACGGCAGCGGCGTCGGAAGCGAAGCGGGCACGGCAGGCGAGCGCGTCATGCCTCATCTTGCGCTGTTCACGGTGCGACGAGCATGCAGGAGGTCCCGTCGAAGCCATGCGTGAAGAGCGTCACGCCGACCTCGCCCATGACAAGCCGACGACATTCCACGTCGCCTCTCCAGCTTCTCGGGCTCGACGAGTCACCTGCCGTTCGCTCGCCACGCGCCCGTGCACCACAGCGCCCAGAGCACGAGAAGCGGCTGGAACAACAACCGCACCCCACGCTCGACGTCCGAGTTCAATCCGAAGGCGTCCACGCGGTTCACGAACTGCGAGACGTTCCCCGGAAAGATCGCCACGAAGAAGGCGGCGACGACGACGCCGATCACCACCCGGAAGCGCGGCAGGGCGATGAGGGCGGCTCCGAGGGCGATCTCCACGAGGCCCGAAGCGACGACCACCGCGTCCGGCGAGAAGGGCAGCCAAGGCGGCACTTGCGCTCGAAACGCGGCGCGCGCGAAGGTGAGGTGCGAGATGCCCGCGAAGAGCAAAAAAGCGCCGAGCAGCAGGCGGCCGATCGTTCGTGGCACGTCGAGGCGAGCGGTCGGACGCGGGGGCGGTGAGCGCACGAAGTCCTCCATGGCGCGCCGGGCGCCGCTCCTCGACGATACAAAAGATCGAGCTGCCCGCGCCCCTCGGAAGGCGCGCCATCATTTGGACGAACGTTGCTCCCACGCGCTGTCCCGGACCGTCAGCGGGGTGTGAGGAAGCGCGTGGGAAGTGTCTGCTCGGGTCGATCTCGCCCTCGAACGTCGCCCGCTTCCCGCCGGCAAGGATCGGGTCGAGCGAAACGAGCGCGACGGCGTGTGGCGGCAAGTCGAGCTTCGGAAGCGTCGGACGTCTCTCTCGCGTCCTGCCTCGTCCGCCACTTCCTTTGTGCCGCAAAGCTCCTCGCGGCGCACGGCTCACCGCTCATCGACGTTCGCCCTCAAAGCGCCCACCACCTGCCGGATGACACTCACCACCAGCGCAGGATCCTGCTCCGGAATACTGAACCAAGCGCGCTGAGACACCACTTGCCGACCGGCAGAAGACAACCGTGCCATGGTCCTTTGCTGTTCCCCGAGGATCTGTGTGAGACGCAGACTCCCGGAAGGCAGACGTGCCCGCTCCCCGTAGTACGAGCGCACGTCCTGACCCGGCGTGATGACCACCAACGGCATGGCCTTCAACGGTCGAGCTTGTCGAAGTTGACGCTCCCCCGCCTGGACGTTCCAATTCGCCGTGAGGGCGGCCGCGTCGTCGCGCACCGCCGCAAGCCGTTCGGTCAGCCGCTGAAGTTCTCTGCGCGCGTCCCACGCGTCCATCTCTCCCGAACGGAGAATGTTCGCGAGCGTGACGTGCAGCTTCTCCCAAAGACCTTCCGGCAGAGGATTGACGAGAATCACCGCGCGTACCCCCGACGGGTGAAGGTCGGCGTACAAGCGTGCAAGCTGAGCGCCGTACTCATACCCGACGAGCACCAGAGGTCCCGTCACCTTGGCGGTGACGAGGACGCGGTGCAGCTCCTCCGCGCGCTGCCGTCCGTCCGTCACGCGAGGCGAAGGGTCGCTCATTCCGACGCCGGCCGTGTCGAACACGCAAACGCGCGTGAACCGAGCGACGTCGTAGCTCACCACGCCGAACACGCCGGACGGCGCCAGCCCGCCAAGCAGCACCACCGTCGGCGCCCGACTCGGACCATCGCACTGAAGGTAGAGCTTGTATCCGCCCACGTCATACCAACCGAATTGTTCGGCTGGAAACGACTGAGCGGAGACGTGCATGTTGACGATGAGAATGGAGGTCCAAGCCAGGAAACGAAGCGTCTGCCAGTTCATGTTCTTGCCCCGCTTTCACTTGACGGCGTCGTCGCTAGTCTACTCTCGCCGGTGACTCGAGCGCGCCGTGCAAGTGCGGCTTGTGACGTCGCTCAAGAAGCGCTCGTCCGCCGCTCGAAGCCACGAAGGCGCAAGCGAACGAGGAGTTCGCTGAGCGCCCGCCACGCGTTCACGCTCACCTCGTCTCGCAGCCGACGTTCGTCCTTCGCGGCTTCCAGTTCGGCGGTGAGGCGGCGCACTTCACGCTCGTAGACGCTCACGTCGCCCGTCAGCGTTTCCTTCTCCGCGCCGCTCGTCTTGCGCGCGACGAGCTCGTCAAGGTACGCGAGCTTCGCGTCCTCGTTCAGCACGCGCACGTTCGCCTCGACTTCTCCGGTCCGCATGAGGTGCAAGCCCGTCAACAGCGTGCGGAAGGTGTACAGCAGCGGTTTGACGCGCGGCGGGTCCTCCTTCGCGAAGAGCTTCCACTGATTGGCGGCGAAGCCGAGGTAGTGGTGCGCGTGGTGCCGCGTCACGACGCCCGCCGCGATCTCTTTGAGCTCGTCGTGCTCGGGCGTCGTGTGCACGATCAAGGGGGAGTGCAGTTGCTCCAGCACGTACCCGTTGCGCTTGAGCATCAGGGAAAAGAACTTGTACGCGTCGTGCGTCACGAGGTCGAGTTCGATGTCCGATCCGAACGGGGCCATGCCCGCGTGCGCGAACGCCGAGTCGTTCATAAGCTGCACGGTGTCGCGTCGGCCGAAGAGCCCCAGCACTTCCTCAGGCGGCAGGACGTGCACGCCGCGTAAGTCCCAGTCGCTGTCGGCGCTCGGGAAGCCGTAGAGGTGCGCGCCGCTGATCGTCGCGAACAGCAGCGGGTACGGGTGTTCACGCACGGCGAGCTTCAACGCAGGTGGAAAGGAAATCGTCATGCAAAGGTCCTTTTAGAGCGGCCAAGCGCCCCTTTCCACGAGACGCAAGACGAGCGCGGCGATGTTCCACGCGTCGTCCTCGCCGCGGTGGTGTCGCCCTTCGAGGGGCAACTCGGCGTGCTGCAGGGCCTGCGCCATGCCAAGTCGCTTCTTCATGCCGAACGCCGCGTACGTGGCTTTGGCGTTGGTGTGCCGACTCGAGAACGGATAAGGCACGCCGCGTGTCGCACACGAGTCCGCGTGGAACTCGCTTCGCAAGGTGCGGCAAGCGTCCGCGAAGGACATGCCGCGATCGACTTCTTCTCGCGTCAATCCCGTCAAATGCGTGCAGAACTCGCTGACGTCGGAGCGGGTGGGTTTCACGAGCAGGCGGTGCTTCGACGCGCGGCGCCTTTCGTGCAAGTCCACGACCGTGAGGCCGATTTCGATGATTTCGCTGACCTGCCCGGACGGCGCTTCGTCTTGCCAACAGGTCGCTTCGACGTCCACCACGTTGAGGGAGCGCCCGAACGCTTCGCTCATGGCGCCTCCCTCAGCGTGTCACGTACGCGCATAAGGGCGATCCCGAGCAGGTTTTCGCCCCAGCGGTCGCGATTGGCGAGGGCGTCCTGCTCCGAGAAGCCGACGCCCCAGATGCGGTCGGTGGGCGAGGCTTCCACGAGCAGCGCGTCGCGCGTGGCGAGCAGGGCTGCTCGAAGCTTCTCGTTTTGCGTGAACTTGTGCAGGCACGCGTCGAACGCGACGCTTTCACGCACGCTGGCCCACACGGCGTCGTCGTACGGACGCACGCGCCGTCCGAGTTGCTTGCACTCCCCAGGATTCCTCGCGTGCAAGATTGCCTCGGCCGTTTCGAAGTCGCCGAACTGCACGGCTTTGCGGTGCATGATGAACTGCTCGGCCCAATGGTACGTGACGCCCTGAACGACGAACACGGACGGGTGGAAGTTGCTGAACGGGTGCGCCGTTCGGTAGAAGAACACGATGTCGTCCGTCGTCATCCTCCGAGCCTAGCGACCCGGGCGGATCGCGTCATGCGAACCTTGGCGTACGCCGTTCGCGCGCTTCACAATGACGCTCGCGGCTTCGCGCGTGGGACTCTGACGGGACGTTCGAGACAGACCTTCTGCGCTCAGGCGGCCGCTCGTCTTCCTTGCGCCGCGTGACGGCTCCGCACTCGTACTCGGTTGAGCAGCAGCGCGTTCACCGTCACGATGACCGTCGAGGCGCTCATCAGCAGCGCCGCCCACTCGGGCCGCAACAGCACGCCCGTCGAAGGGTACAGCACGCCCGCCGCGACCGGAATGGCCAAGACGTTGTAGATCGCCGCCCAGAACAAGTTCTGCACGATCTTGCCGCGAACGCGCCGCGCGAGGACAACGGCGCTCGCCACGTCCGCCGGGTCGCTGCGCACCAGCACCACGTCGGCCGTCTCCACGGCGACGTCCGTGCCCGCGCCGATCGCCACGCCGACCTCGGCTTGCGCGAGCGCAGGCGCGTCGTTCACGCCATCGCCGACCATCGCGACCTTGCGGCCCTGCGATTGCAGCTCTTGCACCTTCGCCGCCTTGTCCTCGGGCAGCACCTCCGCAATCACCGTGTCCATTGCGAGCTGCCGCGCGACCGCCTCGGCCGCGCGGCGGTTGTCACCCGTCAGCATCACCGTCTTCACGCCCAGCGCGTGCAGCAACCGCACCGCCTCCCGAGCCGACTCACGAATCGTGTCCGCCACCGCCACGACACCAAGAAGCTCCCCGTCCGCCGCCACGTACATCGCCGTCTTGGCGTTCCCCGCGAGGCGCTCCACCTCGACGGGCATCAAAGCGACGTTCACGCCTTCCCGGTTCATCAACTTGCGGTTGCCGATCAACACGCGCCGCCCCTCGACGGTCGCGACGACCCCGTGCCCCGGAACGCTGTCGAACGATTCAGGAGCGACCAGCGACAAACCTTGCGCTTGCGCGCCGCGCACGATCGCCTCGGCCAGCGGATGCTGCGACGGACGATCCGCCGACGCGGCGAGGCGCAGCAACTCGCCCTCGGTCACGCCCGCCGCGGGAACGATGTCGGTCAACGCGGGTTTCCCTGCCGTGAGGGTGCCGGTCTTGTCGAACACCACCGTGTCCACGTTCGCCGTCGCCTCCAGCGCCGTGGCGTTCTTGAACAGCACGCCTTCCTTCGCGGCCTTGCCGACGCCGACGGTGATCGCCGTGGGCGTCGCGAGCGCGAGCGCGTCCGGACAGGCGATGACGACGGTCGACACGGCCGCCGTCAAGGCGAAGACCACGCCCTCCCCACCGAAGAAGGACCACGCGAGGAACGCCAGCAATCCCGAGCCGAGCGCGAGGAACACCAGGTACTTCCCGGCTTGGTCGGCCAGGCGTTGCGCGGGCGCGCGGCTCGCCTGGGCGTTTTGCACCATCTGTACGATGCGGGACAGGGCCGTGTCCGCGCCGACGGCGGTCGCCTTGAAGGTGAACGCGCCCGTCTGGTTGACGGTGCCGCCCGTGACCCTCGCGCCCGCCTCCTTCGCGACCGGGACGGGTTCCCCGCTGACCATACTCTCGTCCACGTAAGAGTGTCCGCTCGTGACCTGGCCATCGACGGGGACGCGGTCGCCAGGTCGCACGGCGATCTCGTCGCCGACCACGATTTGCTCCAGCGGGATTTCCACCTCCTGACCGCCTCGAAGAACACGCGCCGTGCTGGGCGCGAGCTTCAGAAGCGCCTCCACGGCGCGTCCCGTCGCGAAGCGCGAGCGCATCTCCAGCCAGTGGCCGAGGAGCGAGAGCGCGGTGAGCATGGCCGCCGCCTCGAAGAACACTTCACGGCCTCTCAGGGCGAGCGTGGCGTACACGCTGAACACCCACGAGACGAGGATGCCCGTAGCGATCAGCGTCATCATGTTCGCTTCGCTTCGGCGCAACGCCCGCCAAGCCGCCGAAATGAACGGCCAGCCGCCCCACCACACGACGGGCGTGGACAGCAGCAGTCCGAACCACGCCATCGACAGCCCGAATGGTGGCAGGGCGGTGAAGCCGAAGGTTTCGCCGATGGGGGAGTACAGCACCACCGGGACGGTCAGGACGAGGCTGACGGCGAAGCGGAGCAGCATGTCGTTCACCATGTGCGCGCCGTGCCCGGACGCTTGACCGTGCGCGCTGTGGTCCATGACGGCCTCCCCCTGCGTTCCGTGTCTCGTCGCCGCGTGGTCGTGCGCTGCCGAGGCCGAGTGATGAGCGTGGTGGTGTTCGTGTCCGATGCTGGGGTGGCCGGGTTGCGCGGTGGACGGCGTGCAGTCCTGGCAGTCGCAGTCGTACCCGGCGTTGTGCAGGCGTCGCCGCAACTCCGTGTCATTCACGACCGCCGAGTCGTACGTGAGGTGCGCGACGGCGCGGGTGCGGTCGACGTGCACGCCCTCCACGCCTTCCACACGGACGAGTCGGTCTTCCAGCCCGGCGAGTTCGCTTGGGTCGTGGCAGTTGCGGAATGAAACTTCCAGGGTGCTGCGGCGTGGCGCGTCGGGCGCGTGGTGGTGATCGTGGTGGGTCATGCCTGCCTCCCGTCGAGGTTCACCTTGTCGTGCAGAACGTCAGGTGTGCTTGAAGACTTCCATGAGTTCGTCGCCGATTTTCTGCTCGTCGCCACGCTCGTGGGCAGGGGCGACGTGCAGCCCAGCAAGTCGCCGGTCGCCGCTCCGTCGAGCTCGCCTTGAATGGCCTTGAGCTGCTTGAGGACGTCGACGCAGTAGGCGGCGGGGTGATCGAGGGAAACGCGGACGCTTTCGAGTTGCCCGCGTGCGATGGCAAGTCGCCGTGGTGCTTTCTCGCGGGCGTCTTCGAACATGCACGGGTGAGGCTCGGTGTGTGCGTCGCAGGATTCGCCTCGAGGAGTGAGGTCAGTCTCGAAGGTGGTTGCATCGGTCGCCATGGCTCGGCCCTCCTCGCTCAATCATGCACCCACCCAGAGGGGATGTAAAGACCTCGTAGAAAATATCCTGACAAGAGCGGGTCTTTATCGAGATATTTTCAATATCCCCGAGGGGGGTATACTCTTGATGTCGGGCGATCCTTGCCAAGGGATCAGGAACAAGGAGAGGACCATGTCCCACGTCAACCCCACCTCGCCCAAGTCAAGCCAACTCGGCCTGCCACTCCTCGTCATCGCCGCCGCCCAGTTGATGCTCGTCCTCGACGACTCCATCGCCAACGTCGCCCTGCCCACCCTCCAACGAGAACTCGGCATCAGCTCGGCGAACCTCCCGTGGGTGGTCAACGCATACATCCTCGCCTTCGGCGCGCTGCTCTTGTTCGGCGGCCGCGCCGGCGACTTGTACGGCCGCCGCCGCGTGTTTCAAAGCGGCCTGCTCCTCTTCACCGTCGCGTCCCTGCTCGTCGGCCTCGCGCCCAATGCTGCGCTGCTCATCGCCGCTCGCGCCTTGCAAGGCGTCGGCGCGGCCTTGACCGCCCCGAACGCCTTCGCCCTCATCACCACCACCTTTCCCGCCGGTGCAACTCGTAACAAGGCCCTCGCCGTGTACGGCGCGATGTCCGGCCTCGGCATCGTCGCGGGCCTGCTCCTCGGCGGCCTCCTCACCGGCACCCTCGGGTGGCGCTGGGTGTTCTTCATCAACATCCCCGTCGGCTTGCTCGTCCTCGCTGGCACCCGCACCCTCGTGGAAGCCGCGCGTCAACCCGGACGCCTCGACGTCCTCCCGGCCATCACGGGAACGCTGGGCATGGCGTCGTTGGTGTACGCTGGCGAACAAGGCTGGACGGACCCCCTCACCCTGGGCGCCTTCGCGGGTGCAGCCGTCCTGATTCCGCTGTTCCTGCTCAGCCAAGCGCGCCGTGCGAATCCCCTGCTGCCCCTCGGCTTGTTCCGCGATTGCAACTGCGCCGGGTCGTACCTCGGCATGCTGCTCCTCGCGATCGGCCCGATGGGCACCTTCTACCTCGTGACGCTGTTCATGCAGCACATTCTCGGGTACAGCCCCATCCGCGCACGGGCCTCGCGTGGCTGCCGTTCGCCGTCGGGATCGCCCTCTCGTCAAGCGTCGGCTCGAAGCTCGTCTCCCGCGTGACACCTCGCGCGCGCCGCCGCCGGAATGATGATCGCCGCCGCCGTTCTGTGGCTGTCGAACATGGATTCGCAAGCGAGCGACGCCCTGCACATCCTGCCAGGCATCTTCGCGACCGCATTCGGATTCGGGTTGGGCTTGACCCTCACGGCCGTGCGCGGCGTGCGCGCCGAAGAATCCGGGGTGGCGTCGGCGCTGCTCAACGCCTCGCAGCAGATCGGCGTGGCCCTCGGCTTGGGCGTGCTGTCCGCGGTGGTAGTCGTGACGGCCACCGCGACGCTGCCGAACGCGCTGAGCGCCGTGTACGAAGGCCGAGCGGCGGGAAACGAACGCTCGGTGGCGCGAGCCAGCGACGCGCTGGTGCAAGGGTACGACCGTGGACTGCTGGTCGGCGCGCTCGTCCTGGCCGTCGCCGCCGTCATCACGGCGCTTGTCATCGACGCCAAGCCTCAGCCCCAGAACGCCGAGCAGCATCTCCACCGCTGAAAGCTTCCACCCTGCATGAAACTCGACGTACTTGCAGAGCGTGGCTCGACGAATTCAAGACTCCGCTTCAATGCACGGGTGCGCCCTTCCGTGCGTTCCGGCCGCTGTCTTCAATACGTTCCCGTCCCGCCACCGACTCCTGGGCGCTTCACAGGCGTCCGTAGCGCCGCATCACCTCCAGCAACTGCTCCGGGTCGATCGCCTCCACGACCCACCCGCGCGGCTTGATCGCCGTCATCGTGCGCGCCGCGAGCAAGGCGTTCACGACGGCCTCCTCGACCGCCTCGCACGCGGCTTCGTAGATCGGATCGAACACGTCGTCGTTCACAAACTCCAGCGCGTCGATCACCGCCGATTCACGCTCGGCGGAGCGTCGGTTCGCCACGCTGAACGCCAGGAACAAGTCGCCCGAGCTGTTGCCGCCCGCCGTTCCCGTTCGGCCGATGCCGAGCGTCGCTCGCCGCGCGAGACGCCTGAGTTGATGCGGCAGCATCGGAAAGTCCGTCCCGATCACCACGATGACCGAACCTTGCTCGCGTTCGAGCGCGGAGGGCGCGTCGAGGTGACGTCCGACCGGCACGCCGAGAACGTGTAGCCAAGGCCGAATGCCGAAGTTCGCCTGCACGAGCGCCGCGACGCACCCGGACGTGCCTGCGATGTTCAAGACGCGCGAGGACGTCCCCGTGCCTCCCTTGAATCCGTACGCGATCATGCCCGTTCCACCGCCCACGTTGCCCTCGGCGACCGGACCGCTCACGGCGCCGTCGAGGGCGGCGCGCACGTGCGCCTCGGTGACGTGCTGAGCGTTGATGTCGCTCAGCACGCCGTCGTACGTTTCGCCCACGACCGGCATCAGCCACAGGTGACGCTCTCGGAAGGTGTCCGCGTGCTGCTCGATCATCCAGCGCGTCACGCCGTGATGCACGATGCCCACCGAATGGGTGTTCGTGAGGCAGATGGGACCGCGAAAGTACCCGGCGTCCTCGACCCAGTGCAAGCCTGTCAGCTCGCCGTTGCCGTTGAAGCGGTGATGTCCCGCCCACACAGGTTCGAGGCTTGCGGCGCGTCCGCGCGGCAAGATGGCGGTCACGCCTGTGCGCGCGGGCGCCGCGCCGGACGTGATCAAGGTCGTGAACCCCACTTCGACGCCTTGCACGTCCGTGAGGGCGTTGAACGTCCCGGGCGTTCCCGGGAAGGGCAGGCCGAGCTCTCGACCGCGAAGGCGACGCGTCACCGTTCGTTGTCCTGACGCGCGCGTCGCACCGCGAGGAGAAGGTGGCGAACCACGGGCGTCATTTCAGCGACTTCTCGACTCGGTCGGACGCCAGCATTCCGTAAATCAGCGTGTCGGTCCATTCTCCCTTACTCCACCAGTCCTGGCGCAAGTGGGCCTCACGCTGCATGCCCAGGCGTTCGCACAGGCGCGCAGAGGCCGCGTTCCTCGCGTCCATCTGCGCGGCAACTCGGTGCAAGCCATAAACGTCGAACGCAGCGGTCAGGACAGCCCGAACCGCTTCCGTCGCCAGCCCCTTTCCTGAAAAGTCAGGATGCATGACCCAACCGATTTCTGCGACGTCGCCGCGCCCTTTGGTCAGCCACAGCGACACGTCACCAATGACTCGACCTGCATGTTCCCAGACCAGGGCCAAGGCGCCCACTTCGGAATCGAGTCCGACCCGTGTCAGCCGCTTCGCCAGCTGCTCCTCGGCATCGTTGGGTGTCCAGGGTTCCTCGAGCAGATATTGCGCCACGTCGGCGCGGCTGTAGTAAGCCAGCAGGTCCTGATCGTCCGCCGGGCGAGGCAAGCGCAGCGTGAGGCGATCTGTCTGCAACGGAAGGAGCAGCGTTGGCTTCGACACATCAGGACTGTAACCCAGCTCCTCGGCAGGAACTGAGGAGAGTGTTCGAGCGGGGCCGTTCCAGGGTGGGTCGCCCAAGGGGAGCGGCTCACGAATCTCTGCAGGGACGCGTGAAAAAGTTGCTGGAAGCGCGAAAACTGCACGGAGAGCACCAACGGAGCGACTTCTCTCCCCTCGATGCCGTTGAAGCGTACGGTCAGGTGAGATACGGGACGGGCGGGTGATACATGCGCTTGATCGTGAACGGTTCCGTGAAGAGCGCGCCCGTGTGACTCGAACGTGCCTCGCGACCGATCTTGAAGCGTTCCATGGGAAACTCCTCCGTCGAGCCGTGCATGTGCCGCCGGTAGTAGCCGTACACCTGCCCCGCCACTTCAATGGTGTCCGTCACATCGACATGGACGATCGGCAAGGTCGGGTCGGGCGTGCCGTACTGCGCGTACTGGTAGAAGTTCACGTTCCCTCGGTGTCCCTCGGGCTCCTCGCCTTCCGC
>NZ_QJSX01000008.1:0-1836 GCF_003217515.1 Deinococcus yavapaiensis KR-236
GGCGACCCTTGATGTCTTCGCGTGGACGAAGGGCGTGCTGGGGTGGGAAAGCGTACGGCTGATGTCCTTCGATGGCGTGCGGGTGTTGGTGGGGTGCGCGTGGATCGTCGCGGCGTTCTTGTTCGAGCTCGGGGGGCGCTGGGCGACCGGCAACTTCAGTTGATCGCGCACTTGGGTGGGTGGCGACGGCAGGAGAAACACCCGCCAGGCAAGCGGGTGTTGACGTGGGGGTTGGAGCGCCTGGCCGTGTACCTCATGATGCAAGAGCAACGCGCGGACCCACAGCGGCGAGATGAGATCGATACCCTTCTGCACGATCTTTTCGCCCCGTGAACATTTCGTCCGCATCTCAGCTATGCACTCGGAACTCCGAGTGCATAGGGCTTCTCCTTACCGAGGCAGCGTGACGCGGTAGATCGCGCCCGCAGCGTCGTCCGACACGAGCAGACGGCCTGAGCGGTCCACGATGGCGTCCACGGGACGACCCCAAGAGCTCCCGTTCACGAGCCAGCCCGTGACGAGATCGATTTGATCGCTCGGCGTGCCCGTCGCGGAGTTCCAAGGAAAGAACGCGATCTTGTAGCCCGTCGGGACGCTGCGGTTCCACGAACCGTGCAGCGCGCTCACCGCGCCTTGACGGTACACCGCCGGAGCGTTCGTGCTTTGCAAGAAGGTCAGGCTCAGCGGCGCGGAGTGGGCCTGGATGCCGCGGTTGACGCGGTCGGCCGCCGCGCAGTCGAGCTTGCTGCCGTCGGCGTTGTTCTGCACGTCCCGGTCAAACGGCATGTCGACGAGGCCGCCGTCGGGATTCGAGTTGCAAAAGGGCCAGCCGTAGTTGCCGCCGTCACGTACCCGCGTGAACAACTCGGGTGGATGGTTGTCGACGTACGCCTGCATCACCTTGCCGTAGTCGTTCGTGCCGTCTCCGTCGAAGTCGCGTTGATACGGATAGCCGATGTTGTCGCGGTTGTTCACGACCGCCCACAAGTCGGCGGTGCCGGGCACGAGGGCCAAGCCCTCAGCGTTGCGTAGGCCCTGGGCGAACAGGCGTCCGGACGTCGCCGCTTGGTCGAGGGCCGTCGCGCTGTACAAGTAGATCGCGCCTTGCTTGGGGTTCTGCGCGAGGTCGGCGGGGTCGGCGTTGCTCGCCGACGCGATCGACACGTACAACTTGTCGCCGTCGAGGGCGATGTTCTTGAGTTCGTGGCCGTACGCGCCTCCGAGGGCGCCGCTGCTGTTGCCGTCGGGCAAGTCGCGCACCACGACTTCGAACGGGCGTCGGGCCGAATCGCCCGCCACGTACACCGACCGCGTCACGCGGTTGCTTTCCGAGACGTAGAGGTACGTCGTCGCGCCGATGGTGTGGAACACCATGTCGTGCGGCTTCTTCAACCCGGTGGCGAAGTCCGTCACGACGCCGACGCCGTCCGCACCCGGCCGCACGAGCAGCACCTTGCCGCTCGACGGCTGCGACACCAGCAAGTCATCGCCCGCCGCGGCGGCCAAGAAGCGCGCTTTGGAAACGCGCGCGTACACTTCGGCCGTGGCGCCCGACGGAACGTTCAAGAAGCGGTCGACGTCGAACGGCGTGGAGCGCAAGGCGGACGGCACGGCGAGCAGCACCCGGGCGGACGCGCCAGGCGGCGTGGTGGCCGAGCCGCACACGACCTTCGCGCTCGCCCAGTCGGCGTGGTCGTAGTCGATGCTGTCGCCGCCGTTCGTCACGACGAGCTTCAAGTCGCTTCTGCCGGTGACGTTCACGCTCACGGCCTTCACGGCGTCGGCTCCACGGGTGACGCCGGAGTCGTAGAGCTTGACGCCGTCCCCGTACACTTG